>DATMAT010000035.1 GCA_035559815.1 Thermodesulfobacteriota bacterium | reverse complement strand
GAAAAGGAGATGCAACCCTCTTTTCTTGGATGGAACGGGAATCCACGGTAGGAACACGCCACGGCGTGTTCCTACATACTGAAAGAACCCTTGATGAATGGAGTTTTCCTTTCCCACTGAGTACCTCGATGAGGTTAGTGTCTCTAATAACTGACTCGGCATTGTATGAAATTTCAAATTCCGACTTTTACATAGAGGGTCATCGCTTTTTTCGAATTTAAATAAAGCTTTTTTTATTAACAATCTCTATTGAATCAGAGATTAAGACCAGGACAAAATAAGGCGGTCTTATACTTGTTCTCGGACTTTTTGCGATTTATGAGGGTACAGTAAGCTTCGTAAGCAAAGTAAATTATTAATGGTTACAATAGATTGTGCATGTTAAAGCTCTGAAATTAGTAATGGCATCCTTTTTGCAAATAACCGGTTGTGGGTAAAAAGAAAATGAAAAAGGATGCGAAGGAAGTTAGAACATACATGACAGGGGTAAGCAGCAGACAGGGGAATCCATTTGGAATGGGAACCTTGGAAAGCTTCCTCGCCCCCTCCGAAATTCTGGCGCTGGTTGACCAGTTTCCTCCAAAGCACTCGCAGTTTCTTTTAGGTTTGGACATAAACGTTGTCGTAAACACTAACGCAATTAATTAGACGAACAACGTCAATAGAAGTTAAATCTGAACAAGCCGTTTAAACCATTTTGATGCTCACCCACAAGGTTAAGCTGTTTGTCATTCTGGGCATTTTTATTTCTCTTTACCAGCGGATGTAAATCCGCTCATACTGAGTCTGTCGAAGTATGAATTTAGAATATAAGGAGTTCGTCCTTCGACAGTGCTCAGGACGAACGGGATTATTGACAAGCTCACCACTCAGGACGAAGGAGGGTATTATTGATTAAGTCATGGTATTCAGAATGACAGTCTGGGAATCGCCTGTAAATCGATATTATTTTTACTGACGCTGTCTGTAATATCTAATGTTGACATTTACAAAACAGGCAATCCTCTGGTCTACTGCCTTTTTAATGAAGAAGAAAATGCCACTTTCCATCAAGTTCGTTCATAATCTATATTCCACCATGCTTGGTTGACGGGGAGTGTTCGCTATTTATTTCGGCATCGAGTTGTCTGAGAGCCTTTCTAATTTGCCCTAGAATATCTATTTGTGAGCCAGCCATATTTTCCTCCTCGGCTACCTGTAGTTGCCTCTGGTCGTACTCCCAACGGCGTAGAATCTCGATTTTTTGCCGCCTCGATATGCCCTTAGCATGGAGCACTTCTTCGGGTGTATCAAAAACGCTGACTGGATTAAGCAAAGCTTTTTCGATATCGGTTATCCCTTGATGCTTCATTTACCCTTCCTCCCCGTTTTTATTCTAGATAATTCTTGGATTCTAATTGCTCACTATTTTCCTATTTGCGATCCAATATCTTTCCTAGGATGAATCCTAAGATAAAAATTACCAGTAAGCTCATGAAAGGCTTTTTTTCTATTTTTTCCTGTACCGATTCGGCTGCAATCTTACCCTTCCTACCCGTTTCGTCTAGCAAGGTGCCTATTTCTTGGAGTAATTTTCGAACCTCCAAATCGAGACTTTCTTTGGCCGAGACTGTTTCCTCCCGGCCCATTTCAACTACTCGCTTGGCTAACACAGATAAGTCATTACCCAGTTTGGAAAGGTCGTTCTTTAGTTCCTCGACGTCTTGTCTTAATATCGGTCTTTGTGCCATTTTTCCTCCTTTGCTAATTCAAGGTTTACTATTATTCAGCTCGAAAGGTTATGTCTAATTCCTTCGGTTATATAAGTCGGCATCCCGCCTTTTAATTAGACGTATAATACTTATTCTCTCAAATCTTGGAGCACATATCAATTACGGAATCCCTGTATTTTACGTACGGCAATCATGTAGGTAGATTCCATGGCGTTAGGCAGTATAATGGAAAAATGTAGGCGCTTTTCGATATCGAGGATAGACGGCAAAGTACAAATAAGCGTATTTTTCAGTTATTTTATTTTAGATGTCTCAACTAAAGTCTCGTTTGTAATCAGTCCCTCCGATTCTAACTCTTTATATGATCTAATACTCAGGATGATAGGAGTAAGGAAATGACTTTCGAGCAAAGCTATTTTATACATATCGGGGTCAGACTTTTGAGCACGACGTGTAACAAAATATGAAACCATAACGGTTGACCGGAGCTGGTCATGGAATCAGTAAAGGATTTGGTCGAGATACTTCTTCACCTGGACAGACATTTCGGATTAATCATCCGTGATTACGGCTCTTGGACCTACATGCTTCTTTTTGTGATTATATTCTGCGAGACCGGGCTGGTGGTGATTACCCCGTTTCTCCCTGGAGAAACGCTCCTATTCGCCGCGGGTACATTTGCTTCCCTGGGCTTGCTGGATGTGGAGTGGTTAATCATCGTCCTAAGCGCCGCCGCCATTACCGGGGATAATCTAAATTACTGGCTAGGGTACTTTTTGGGGCCTAAGGCCCTCGAGAAGAAAGAATCTCTCTTTTTTAGCAAGGAGCACATTACTCAAACCCATGAGTTCTACAGAAAATATGGCGGAAACGCGATCATTATTGCTCGGTTCATACCGTTTATTCGCACATTCTCACCATTCGTAGCCGGTATTGGGCGTATGTCGTACAAGCGGTTTACTGCATATGACATTATCGGGGGTGTTGCCTGGATTTTGACTTTTGTCCTGGGGGGTTATTTTTTTGGCAGAATTCCGCTGGTTAAAAATAACTTTATTTTTGTCATCATAGCCGTCGTTCTCATTGCCGTTTTGCCCGCTTTGGTCAAATTCCTCTATAATATCTATCTTGTTAGATTCTCTTCTAAATGAAGATATCGACGTAATTCAAGGATATGAGAAATCGGGCCAAGCCTGCCCTGAGCCGGTCCCCGATTTAATCGGGGTAAGGATGGCGCTCTTACAAATGAACTGGCGAGCAGGTACAGAGTATCATAGTAGAAACAATCAGCTTTTTATTTTAGATGCCCCGTGGCTCTGCCACGGAGAGTTTCATTTTGAATGGGAAGATTAGGTAACCTTGACCGATGGATTAGTTCTTTACCGGCGGGTAATACCCTGAATCTTTATCCTACTGACATTCTAACCAGAAGCCATTCCCAAAAATGTCCTATATACGTTTTTTAATTTCGAATAATGCTTAAGCTTAGGTCTTGCGTTCTAGCCAATTTTCCATCCATAACTTCGTTTTTTCGGCCAGTTGTTTACTCGAAGTATACGATATCAGCTCATCGTTGAGATAGACGCCCCAGTAAACGGTTTGTCTATACTCTTCTTTTTTCTCATTCCAAAATAATGACAATTTGAATTCATCGTCTGAATTAATTGTAAGAGGGGTTATGATTATGGCCATTTCTCCGCTAACCTCCTTGCTCACTAAGTTACAATGAGCATACTCAAATCCGGGTATGATTTTATTAACTATCATACGTCCCAGCGGGTTCAATCTTAACCTGATAGATTTCATCCCACCATGTTTTGTTTCTGACGCTGTAGACACACTAGGTAGAGAACCTGAACTTCATTCCTCATTTTACTCTTCTAACCTAGTTATCCTAGCTTTACTATAAGTCTCGGCGGGATAAGATGAGGATTCAATCGGGTAATCCTGGTATTTAGAGTACGGCAACTAGGTATTTCGTTTGTAGATGAAAATTGATATCAAGCCTCTAAAGAATTTATTTGGATCAAAGTTGAATATACTTGCTAAACGAGGCTGCTTTATCCAGTATAATATTAAATTTGGGGAATCACTGGACAGACAATCACATAATTTCAGGATTCTGCTCCCGCCGAAGGGGCTACTGATTCCTGTTCTTCAGACGTTGTGAATATAAACTTGGGCGAACATGATGATCCAGGCCGCATTTGTATTTACATTACTCATTATTGCTTTTCCCATTAGCGCGGCCTCATTCTCTCTGACCCAGGTCCTTAGGGCTAACGATGTAGTCATCGTGGGGGAGACACACAGGCGCCCTGAATCAACACAATTCGTTGCTAACGCGGTAACGGAATATCTTCAAGACGCTCGCTGCCTTACGGTAGGTCTGGAAATCGCCTCCCACCAGCAGCCGTTCTTGGACAGGGCCTTCAAAGGGAAATGGATACCAGACCGATTTCCCATTTCTTCAATCCCATTGGGCGGCTTCATCGACCATCCGGGTTACCGTGAGATGCTGGTATCTTTCCGAGAACAAATCTGGAGAGGTAAGTGTTTGAAAGTCCGAGCTATTGACAAGCCCCACATAGTTTCCCTGGACCGTGATGAATGGATGGAAAAACAAATCTTAGAATTGATTGGTAGTACACCTGTGCTGGTGTTGGTCGGGAATTTTCATGCGATGAAAGAGGTGAGGTGGAATTCCGATCCGCTGGCCGGGCCGAGTCTGGCCGAGCGTTTAAAGAATCGGGGTCTTAAGGTTACTTCTATGCTTCAATATTGGGAGATGAAAAGTTGTAATCTCCGCAATCAAAAGCTGGTAAGCACCGACGAGCCCGAGTCCCTGGAGTATGTAGGACGAATAATGAAAGCCATACAGGCGGAGGCTCCGGATAAAGCTTCTGACGTTGCCGATGCGGTGGTAATCTGGCGTTGCACTGGTCGAGGCTAGGGATAAACCTTTAGATATTAATCCAAGGAGGGTAAAATAAAATTATGAGTCTATTTTGGGCCAGGAGGAGGATGAAATAGTGTTAATTCGGAGGTGGGGTATATGGCAGAGGAACGGAAAAGTCACATAGCGCAAAAAGATGAGCCAGCCGAGGGGGAAAAGGATATAGATAAAAGAGTGATGGACTACTGGCTTACTAAAAGGGAAAAGAAGGAAGTGCGAAAGAAAAAAGCGAAGAGAAAGGCTAAGTAAGCTGTTTTCCTATTTCTGAATTTTATGAAGACTCTCACCGTTTCCGCTTCCGCGAGATTGCTCTTGGTAATCGTGCTCACGGCGCGGACCAGCAAATCTTGGAAAGGTCTATATAATCCCCGTCGTGGACGTGGATACAAAAGCTTTGACCTAGCTCGGTCTTGGACATATAAATCACGTCGAGAGCGATATTTTTTGCGGCATTTTTGTCCACCCCGTCGGCCATTACCCAAAGGTCTAACGGGGACTTCCATTCCGCTTTTATAATCCCGGGAAGAGAATCCTGAACGTACTGGGCGAAATTTGCTTGTAACTGGCTTATTGTGTAACCCTCTTCCTGCCCCAAGGATAATTCGGAGTAACTAAAAATTAATAGGAAAAATATGAGACTTTTTGCTTTGGACAAAGAAAATGGCATAGGTTTTCCTCCTCGGTGATTTTTATCGTGCCAGAGCCGCAAAGCGGAGAGGAATTTCTAATGAATTTAGATGATTCGCTTAAGTTCACCCTGTGCACGGTCAAAGGGCTCAGCATGGCAAAAAGGACTCGCTATAATCCATGTAAACGCTGTCGGGCCCTCGGACATTCATAACCACTCTAAGCTCCAATTATCTCACGAATAAAAATTATTGTCAACGTTACTGGGCATTACCTGAATCCGCCTACCTGTATGTACGGACGTTTGCGTCTCCCGTAACTTTCCCGGTTGAAGAGGAGTTAAATGTATTGAGTTGATCGGTATTCGAACTTCAAGACCAAATTGTAAGGAGGATTGACATGCAAAATTTATCAAAGGCTTTAAACGTTTTAGTGTTGGCCCTGGCCCTGTCGACCACGTTAATAAGCTGCTCTGATAGTAACGAAGCGAGACGATTGGGGCAAACGGTCATAAACGGGAATGTAGTTGTCGAAGATACCAGTGCCAAGAAGGCGCCCGAGGAAAGGGTCGTCATCTTAGCTCTGCTCTATGATTTCTTTAATCCTACAAAACCGGCCAAGGCCCAATCCGGTGATGGCATTTTAATCGTTGCGTTTCAGGACGGGGCAGAGGTGGACAGCGATACCACTGATGCACAGGGCGATTTTCAGGTAATGGTTCCCCGCGGGGGAGACGTGACTCTCCGGTTTGAGACATCCAGCTTTGCTACCAGTACTCTAGTTACAGTGACACCAGATAGTGATGTTACTCTGGATGTTACGTTGCTGCCGCTCGACCCGCCTGCGGTAGAGATTAACAGGTTTGATATATTGAGCGGCCCCATTCGCACCAGGGAATCTGAACAGTTTAGATTCGATGAGGAAAGAGCAAACATTACCATAGACGGAGGAGGAAACGATTGCATAAGAGCTACCGGGACTTCAAATGTTAATATCGATGTCAATGACCTTACGATTACGAATTGCAGAAACGGCATCGTTGGCGAGGACTTTGCCAACGTATCTCTTGAGGCGGTAGCGGTTCCAACCCTGTCAGTCGAGGCCGAGAATAACGGCATCCACGCAAAAGACGACTCATCCATCAGGTTATCTGGCGTTGACATTTTCATCACCGCCGGAAAGGACGGCATTCTGGCAACCGGAGCTTCCGGCGTTGAGGTCAACCCCTCCGGCAATTGCATAATAGAGGGGGGCGACCAAGCGGTTGACGAACGAGACCTTGCCATAGTGAATACTTCCGGCTGCACATTAAAGTGAATATAGGGCTGCACGACGAATATACGAGTTTATACGGAGTAGGAGCCGCGGTTCTAACATCCCGTCAATGTCATACCGTCCGATTTTATTACATTGCTGATTTGATGTTGGATTTAGGCTGTTCCCTGTAGTTTCTGTGGCTCTTGCTTGAATCATTCTTTATAATTTTTTGGGGGCGAAGAGAAAGGGTGGAAAGGATTTACCTGGCCCTCCGTTTATGCTGGGCTCCATATACTATAAGCTGATACCTGTTTTCCAGGTTAAGTTTCACGAATATATTTGTAAGGTGTGCCTTCACTGTTTTCTCGCTTATCGAAAGTCTACTTGCAATCTCCTTATTACTGTAGCCTTGGGCGATCAACTCGATAACTTTCGATTCCATCCTAGTAATTTTGTCGCCCACCTTATCAGCCTTGCCCGAGCCTGCTCTGTTTAAGCTCTTCCCTTTCTTTATTATTTTTATAAGATCGGAAGAGTCCATTTCCTTGGTTACGTACGTAATATTGGTCAAGTCTAGCTCAGGAGGGTACTCACTTTGATTGTTCATCACAATAAAATAAACATCCGGGAGCTTCTTACTGATTAGGCTTAGTAACTTTTGGATGTCCATGCTAAGCATTCTATTGTCGATAAACAAGAATTCCGGCTTTAATTCAAGGGTGTATTTCTGGATATCATCTGGATTCGAGACCTCGGCCACGATCTCTATTTCTTTTTCCCCTGCCAGAATCCTTCTTATCCCTTCGATGAATAGCCTCGAGCTAGAGGCTAGCACTATCTTGATTGTTTCTTTTGAGTTCATGGCTATATACCCTAATTGCATGTTCTTCAAGAAGACTATCGTGGTTTATTCGGTTGATATTCTTGCAATTATCATACCAGCACCTGAAAAGCAATCGGTTTCTAGAATATTTCATTTTCAGATTGCAAAATTTATACGTGTTTAATTATAATTACGGCTAATTTAGAGCTGATGGATGAGGATAATTGGTAAAAAGCCGCGTTTGGAACGGAGTATCGGTTTCTCGAGAGTGGACAATTATTGAGGGTGCTCGTCCCTAATTTGTCATCTGTTGACTAAAAAGATAATCGTTTCATGCACCTTACCATTTGATGCGTCGGTATGTCCTGTTTTAGGGTAGGTACTCTTGATCCAAGGGTTGACTAGCGGGAATTTCAGGTAAAATGATAAACCTGATTGAAAGGGTACTTCGCAGTGCTTAATCTTAGAAAGAAGCACCGGCGTGAGGAGGTTAGAGGCGAATGGCTAAATCTCTGGTGATAGTTGAATCCCCGGCCAAGGCAAAGACAATCAAAAGGTATCTCGGTAAAGACTTCAATGTCGAGGCATCGTCGGGGCATCTGGTAGACCTCCCCAGCAGCAAGCTAGGAGTGGATATCGAGAAGAACTTCAAGCCTCATTATGTGGTCATAAAGGATAAGAAGAAATTTTTAAACCAACTTGAAAAAGCGGCAAAGGGTGCTGAAAAAATATACCTGGCATCTGACCCGGACCGGGAGGGTGAAGCAATAGCCTGGCATATTGTGGACAGGTTGAAATTAAAGGATAGGGCATACCGGGTGCTCATACATGAGATAACCGAGAAAGCAATTCTTGAAGCAATAAGAAAACCAACATCCTTGAGTCGTGACCGGTTCGAGGCTCAACAGGCCAGACGTATACTCGACCGTCTCGTTGGCTACCAGGTGAGCCCCATATTATGGAAGAAGGTGAGGGGCGGCCTCAGTGCCGGAAGGGTACAGAGTGTAGCGCTCAGGCTGGTGGTAGAGAGAGAGCGGGAGATAGAAGCTTTTAAGCCCGAGGAATACTGGACGATCGAAGCGGAGGTAAAACAACTACCGGATGATGCTCTGCCGTTTGTTACCACTCTGGCCAAGTACGACGGCGAAAAGGTAGAGATAAAAAACGAGGATCAGGCCAGAAGGATTGTTGAGGCTTTAAGGAATGAGAAGTACACGGTGCTATCGGTAGAGCGAAAGGAGAGAACTAGAACCTCTCCTCCTCCGTTCATTACCAGCACCCTCCAGCAAGAGGCGTCGAGAAAGCTCAGATTTCCGGTGAAAAAGACGATGGCAATTGCGCAAAGACTATACGAGGGTTTGGAGTTGGGAGACGAGGGACCGACCGGACTCATTACTTACATGAGAACGGATTCGGTAAGGGTTTCAGACCATGCAATCGCCGAGGCCAGGGACTATATCATGGAGGCGTACGGTTCCGATTATCTGCCGGAGAAACCCAACATCTTCAAGGTCAAGAAATCTGCCCAGGATGCCCATGAGGCGGTCAGACCTACCTCTATTGCAAAAACCCCGGATTGGGTCAAGCCATTTTTGGCCGAAGATGAGTTTGAGTTGTATAAGCTAATCTGGCAACGGTTTGTATCTTCACAGATGAATCCGGCTATTTACGACCAGACAACGGTCGAGGTGGAGGCTGGAAAAGGGATATTTCGCGCCACCGGCTCGGTGATCAAGTTTCCCGGTTTTACCATAATCTACTTAGAAGGGAAGGAAGAAGAGGAGGAAGCCAAGGATAAAGAGGAAGAGAAGAGGCTTCCGGACTTGAGTGAGGGGGAGGAATTAAAACTGCTTGCTCTGGAGGGCAACCAACACTTCACCCAGCCACCTCCCCGGTTTACGGAAAGCTCCCTGGTAAAGGAGCTAGAGGAAAAGGGTATCGGCCGCCCTTCTACTTATGCCACTATACTCTCCACGATTCAGGACAGGGGATACGTCGTTAAGGAGAAAAGCAGGCTAAAGCCGACCATCCTAGGCAGTTCGGTGAGCGACCTCTTGATTGAGGGATTTCCGGAGATAATGGATGTTCAGTTCACCGCAGAGATGGAGGAGAAACTGGACGAGGTGGAAGAAGGGAACATAAACTGGGCCGAGCTTTTAAAAAGGTTCTATAAAGAGTTCGGCAAGAGGTTAAAACAGGCTGAGGTCTCGATGAAGAGCTTGAGACGGGAGGGGGTGCCTACGGATATAGATTGCGACCAGTGCGGCGCCAAGATGATAATCAAGTGGGGGAAAAGGGGTGAATTTCTATCTTGCTCTAGGTATCCCGAGTGTAAGAATGCAAAACAGTTTGAATACGGTGATGATGGGGAAATAAGGATTAAAGAGAAAAAGGAACCGGAAGTCAGGGATGATATAAAGTGCGATTTATGTGGGAGACCGATGGTAGTGAGGACCAGCAGATACGGCAAATTCCTGGGCTGTACCGGCTATCCTGAGTGCAGGGGTATAAAGCGGCTCAAAGATATTCCGGGTGAAGAGGGGGATGGGCTTGAAACGGCTCAGGATGGCGGAGAAGAGAAGAAGAAAGGGTCGAAAAGAAAATCCTTCAGGAAGAATCCGGCTGCCAAGAAAACGGATGGAAAGTCTCAGGGAAAAGCATACGAAGCATGAGGCGGTTTATCGATAATCAATCGATGTGATCCCCAAGAGGTCATTCCAACGGAAGCACATGCTCGATTGAGTTCACCCAAAATCTACTGTCTGTAATAATCAGGATTTGAGATTTCAGGCAATGTCAACATAAGTTTTGCCTAGATATACGCTATCATCCTGGTCTGGGAGGAGAAATCTTGCCGATGCCGAGGTTTAAGATTTCTTACCAGCTCTTTCGAATTAGTTCGGGAGAGATACTTCATCAAAGCCTGTAGTGAGCCCTTCGATAAAACTCAGGACTCACGAGGATTGGGCAATCATTCGATAACCCCGTTCACCCTGAGCGCAGGTCCCCCGGTTAAATCGGGGGAAGAGTGAATTCCTTACATTTTAAATTCATACTTCGATTAAACTGAGTATGAGCCGATTATCATCCGCTAGAAAAGAGAGATAAGAACCCATTAACCCTGAGCATGTTCAATAAACTCAGTGTAAATTCCTGCGAAGGAATGAACGGATTTGCAACTACTCAAAATGATTAATGAAATAAAGGGCGAACACCACGTTTTAAATTCATCCTTCGACTGGACTGGACGAGCGGCGGAGTCGAAGACTGTCCTGAGCGGAGGTGAAGGACTCTCTCATTACCTCAGATCCACGCGAAGCAATCCGTTATTTTGGACAGGTTTGGTCAGGGTATCAACTTTCTAAAGCTAGGGTTCGTTATTAGACCATTCTTCGCTATTAATTTTCCATTCCGAATCTTCCTTGACCAAAGTGACCTTGCCGAACACTTCATCCTTGCCGGAAATGCCGCCGATGCCAACGAGCTTTAGAGTCGCCTTTTTGTCGTCTGGGGAGATTTGCCGCTCCACGATGCGGATCGATTTGGGCATGAATGCGGCAATCAGTTCTATCATCTTTTGCCTGTCCTCCGGAGTCTCTTCGTTTAATTCCTCCCGCCGCTGGCTGCTAAGGTACTTATCCAATTCATCCAGGTTCTTTGATTGTATAGCGGCGCTATATTTTTGATACACCGCTTCCGGCGAGTCTTCGGAAGATGCAACCGACACGGCCAGAAGCAGGAGCATAACCGACGCGGGCAATACACGCTTAAGCATTTAAACCTCCCGGACAGACAGGGTTAATTATAATGCAAGAACAATTTTCATAGTCATCTTATGGCACAGTCTCGTTTCCAGTCATCTGGCCGGAAGTGGCTTGAAATCGTAATCAAAAACCCAGTAAACTCATAATAATGAGTAAAGAGTTCTTAAACGTGCTGGAGAGGCTCGAAAAACCCCTTCGGTTTGTATTCAAAAACGATTTTCAAAATATCGGCAAGGTAAAACACCTTGACCAATTGGTAGAGGCCTTAACCCTTAAGGCTCTATCACTCAGCTTGCCTCTCCGACAAATCGATATGCTCAAGTCCCTGAGAGAGTCCTTCGCCGGTTATGATGAATTAGAGCTGGATAAAAAAAAAGAACTTATAGAGGATTCGCTTAGGTTGCTCACCGAGTTAAAAAGAAATAGCGGTTATCTTAAGAGCTTTCACACCGAAAAGCATTCATTGGGGCATGCCGAGCCGGACAAGGAGAAATCAAAAGAAGATGAAGCCCCCTCGTCTTCATCCGCCTATTCGGCCTCCCCGGGAAAGAGAATAATCCCCCACCATAAAGACCTTTCTCAGATACCAATTCAATACGTTAAGGGAGTCGGCCCGAGGGTTGCCGGGATACTGATGAAGAAAGGCATAAAAAATGTAGAAGACGCAATTTACTATTTTCCGAAGAGATATGAGGACAGGAGGCGAATAAAGAAGATTTCCGAGCTTAGGCCGGAGAGCCGTGAGACCGTCACCGGAAAGGTAATACTTTCCGGGAAAGTAAGAACAAGGACGAGAGAGATTTTTCAGGTGGTTCTATCCGACGGGACCGGCACGATCAACTTGGTGTGGTTTCAGTTTAACGAGAAATATTTGAGGTCTATTTACAAGAAAGGCACAACCCTTATACTGAGCGGCGATGTGACTCCGGGGAAATACGACGGCTCACTCCAGATTACCCATCCTAGACCAGAGGACGTAGAGATTATAGACGACGGAACGGTAGAGAAAGACCTCCTTAATTTTAATAGAATAGTCCCCATTTACCCGTTGACCGAGGGCATAAAGCAAAGGCGGCTGAGAAAAATAATGAAAACTATCGTGGATAATTACTGCCCTCATGTTATAGATTCTATCCCTGCCGACTTAAAGAAAAGGAGAAATGTGATTGACCTTGGCAAATCATTGTCCCGGGTTCACTTTCCCGGAGATTCTGACCATGTTGTCGACCTTTCTAACAGGGTCTCTGTTTATGAGTCGGTTCCACACAGAACCCTTTCCTACAACGAGTTTTTGCTCATGGAATTGGGGCTTGCCCTGAAGAAGCGGGATGTCTCTAAGATGTTCGGGATTCCATTTCGCCCGACCGGCTTATTGACGAAAAAGCTGCTGGAGAGCCTTCCGTTCCAACTAACTGGTGCTCAGAGTCGTGTACTCTCCGAGATAGAGAATGATATGAGGAACGGAAGTCCCATGAACAGGCTTCTCCAGGGTGACGTAGGAAGCGGGAAAACGATCGTAGCCTTGTTATCGATGGTTAAGGCGGTTGAGTGCGGCTATCAAGCCGCTCTCATGGCTCCCACGGAAATACTGGCCGAACAGCATTTAAGGTCGATTCTCCATTATCTAAAGGAACTCCGGCTCCGAGTGGTTCTTCTAAAAAGCGCTTTAAGCAAAAAGGAGAAGGACGTTTACTCTGAAGCAATTAAATCAGGAGAGGCGCAGATTGTGGTGGGTACCCATGCATTGATAGAGGAAGGGGTAGGGTTCAAGAACCTTGGCTTTGTAGTGATTGATGAGCAGCACCGTTTTGGGGTGATGCAACGGGCCAAGCTGAGAAGCAAGGGCAATAGCCCGGACGTGCTGGTAATGACTGCAACTCCTATACCCAGGACACTGGCCATGACCGTTTATGGGGACCTGGATGTTTCTGTATTAGACGAGTTGCCTCCCCATAGAAAAGAAATAAAAACAATGGTCCTCTATGAGGAAAAAGGGGGGCGGGCTGAGGCTTATGATATCGTTCGAGGGGAGGTTAAGAAGGGAAGGCAAGTCTACGTGGTCTATCCATTGATAGAGGAATCGGAGAGCCCGGATTTTAAGGATTTAAAGCATGCTACTCAGATGGCTGAAGAGTTACAGAACGACATATTTCCGGAGCTTAGAATCGGGCTTCTCCATGGAAAAATGAAATCGGAGGAGAAGGACGAAATAATGAGAAGATTCATTTCTCATGAGATAGACATACTGGTCTCAACGACGGTTATTGAGGTAGGTGTTGATGTTCCTAATGCTACGGTCATGGTGGTGGAGAATGCGGAAAGATTTGGACTATCCCAGCTTCATCAATTGAGGGGTAGGGTAGGAAGGGGTGCGCACGAATCCATATGTATTCTTATTTCCGGGTTTAAGAGGACTGAGGATGCGAAGAGAAGGCTTTCTATACTGGAGAAAACTTCTGACGGTTTTAGAATAGCCGAGGCTGACCTGATGCTCCGAGGTCCGGGGGACTTTCTTGGAACAAAACAGTCCGGGCTTCCGGAATTCCGGTTTGCGGACTTGATTCGCGATGGAAGGATCCTGGTCGAGGCGAGGGATGATGCGTTTCAGATCGTAAGAGAGGACCCAACGCTTTCTAGATACCCTGGGTTGTTTGGTGAGGTGCTAAAGAGGTGGGGTGAGCGGCTCGACCTTGCCGATGTTTCCTGAGAAATCAAACTTACCCAAAATAAGGGATTGCATCGCTGGGAACAGTTTTTTATTTCACTAATCATTATCAACTTATGTAAATCCGCTCATTCCTTCCCCGATTTAATCGGGGATTGACTCGGGACAGGCTCTGAGTCTCATCGAAGGATGGGGTTTCTTGAGGAGTTCGCCCTTCCCCCGGTTGAACCGGGGGACTGGGCTCAGGACGAACGGGGCTATCGGCTCATCCTGTGAGGAGTTGAAGCAGGGGGAACCAAAAGGGAACGCTCATTTTCATTTACCCCATCCTAACTCTTTCGACCTTACTCAGCATAGGCTTGGTGAAGGGGTAAGGAGAGACAGGGGGGGGTATAAAGGCTTTGAGCGTTGACACCAATGAAACAGTGGTTACATTTCTAGTGCTTACTCTTTGATAGACAGGAGGCATTAAAGTCATTATGTCCAGTACCTTGAAAACTGCTTTTTTGCTGGCCGTTTTAACCCTGGTTTTTGTCTTGATAGGGCGCATGATTGGTGGAAAGGCGGGTATGACCGTTGCTTTTGGCCTGGCTATAGCCATCAATTTTATATCATATTGGTACTCTGATAAGATCGTTCTGGCCATGTATGGTGCTAAGGAGATCTCTCCAGAGGAAGCACCCGGGCTTCATAACATGGTTAGGAATGTGGCGATGCAGGCCGGAATACCGATGCCCAGAGTTTATATGATTCCTAATCCAGCACCGAACGCGTTTGCTACCGGTAGAGGTCCGGATAACGCCGCCATAGCGGTAACCGATGGGATCGTTAAGCTCCTTCAACCGGATGAGCTTGAGGGCGTTATAGCGCACGAGATTGCGCACATCAAGAATAGGGATATCCTCATCGGCACTATAGCGGCTACCTTGGCCGGCGCTATAGGTTATTTGGCCAATATGGCTCAATGGGCGCTTATTTTCGGAGGGTTTGGAAGAAGCGGCGATGAAGAGGGAGACGGAAGTTTGGCCGGTTCTCTCGCCACTATCATACTGGCGCCGATAATCGCTCTCATTATACAACTGGCCATATCCCGGGCCAGGGAGTATAAAGCGGATGAAACCGGAGCACGTTTGACCAGGAGACCTTTATCTCTGGCCAGTGCTCTAGAGAAGATTAGCTACGGTGCTCAAAGAATTTCATTCGATGCCAACCCCGGGACGGCACATATGTTCATCATGAACCCGCTCCGAGGCGGTTTGGCCGGTCTTTTCAGCACACACCCGCCGGTTGAAGAGAGGGTGGAGAGATTGAAAAGGCTTTCTATGGAAGTTATCTGAATAAAATCAAAATGTAGGGGGCACGCTGCAGCGTGCCCCTACTACTAGAAACTGATTACCTTCTGGCTCTCTTTTATGGATTTCGCAAGATCTACCATACTTCCCCAAACTACCCCTTCAACTACCATACCCTCGGTAATCCCTCTCGTTTGAGCGCATTGAGTACAGAGTGTAACTTGCACTCCCATATCTAATAGTTCTCTAATCTTTGCCCCGGTGTTCTGGCCTGAGATCTCTTCAGGCGGCGTCTGACCTTTGTGGGCGCAGTATACCCCGTCGTTCAAGAGAAATAGCTCCACTTTCATATCGACTCCGACCAAGGCGGCAGATAGCCTGAATCCGTTCCAAGCTCTCATGCTACTAGGGGCTTCGTTGATGATAATTACTGCTTTATCCATTTAATGCCTCCTCGTGTTGGTGTGTTCTCTCTCCGATTGCCTGGATATGAATAATATAACTGGAGCCCGGCATCTAAATGAAAAATAGTAGATCGTGTAGGTAATGGTCATTTATAGTGAGATTCTATGAAACTAAGTGTTATCATACCAACATTGAATGAATCCGAGTACCTTCGGGCAACGGTTCTCTCCGCCAGGGAAAAATCCGTGTTAGGGAAGCGCCACGAGATCATCGTGGTAGACTCCGGCTCTACCGATGGTACCATCGCTATAGCGCAAGAGCTCGGGGTTATTTTAATTTCATTTGAGCCAAAAATGCTTGGCCGTGCCCATGCCCTCAATAAAGGAGCATCTTACGCCACTGGCGATGTCTTTCTTTTTCTCGATGCGGATACCATACCTCCCATGGGTTACGACAAAGCGATTCAAACCGCTTTGGAAGCCCCGGATATAGTAGGAGGGGCATTTGAATTCGCCTTGGATGGGGGTGCATTTGGCTTACGGATAGTGGAACTGGTTAATCGTATACGTTACCGGATTTCCGGTTTATATTACGGTGACCAGGGTGTTTTCGTTCGGGCAGGTATATTCCGGATACTGGGAGGCTATCCGCCGCGAAGAATTTTAGAGTCCTATCATTTTGTAGAGCCATGAAGCGGGAAGGTAAATTGGCGCTTATTGGTGATACCATGAAAACTTCGCCTCGTCGCTTTCTTAAAGGCGGGATCTACCGCGTCCTCGCTAACGATATCAAGCTATGGTGGCTTGACCTCCTGGGGATGGACCTGGAAGAACACGCCGATAATTATTGGCAGGAAAATATACACCGAGGGCGGAACTGAGAATGGTGATTCCCGGTTCTGATTAATTTTAATATTGTATAATAGCAAAATTGTCGAAAATAAGAGATTGATTATCAGGGTTGGCCTGACGGTAATCAAAGGACTTCAATGACGGACAACGAAGAGGCAACCCCTCTTTAATTCCCCTCCTACTGAGGGGGAAACGCAAGGGGGGTTAAGACGAAGGGTTCATGGTTCGACTGAGTTTATTCCTTCCCCGATTAGATCGGGGACCAGCTCAGGACAGGCTTTGAGCGCATTCGAAAGGCTCACCATGAAGGACATGGAAAATTCACAGCAATATCTCTGCACCCTGAGTCCTTCGGCTTCGCTCAGGATAAACTAGAACGAAGTGTGAGTAGGGTTAAAAGGCTATTTGAACGAATAGGGTTAGTACAACGCTTGCATAGCTAACATAAAGAGGGGAACCTGATTTTATTTTGGACAATAAAAACCTTAACCTTCGAGCAGCAAAGACTCCGGGTCCTCTATGAGCTCTTTAACCCTTACCAGAAACTGTACTGCCTCCCTCCCGTCGACGATGCGATGGTCATAGCTTAGGGCTACATACATCATGGGTCGAATAGTTATCTCGCCCTTGATTACCACCGGCCTATCCTCGATCTTGTGTAGGCCTAGGATTCCGACCTGGGGTGGGTTGAGTATAGGGGTGCTCATCAGCGAACCAAAAACCCCGCCATTGGTTATGGTAAATGTGCCCCCCATTAGCTCCTCCAGAGAAAGCGTGCCGTTTTCTGCTTTCTCCGCATATTCCTTAATAGCCTTCTCTATCTGGGCAAAGGTCATGCGGTCTGCATCCCGAAGAACCGGAACTACCAACCCCTCTTTAGCCCCGATGGCCACGCCTATGTCGTAGTAGTGTTTGAGTACTATTTCATCTTCTTGAATCTCGGCGTTTAACTGGGGAAATTCCTTTAATGCCCCGATCGTCGCTTTCACAAAAAAGGAGTTTATCCCCAGTCCAATCCCATGCTTCTCTTTGAACGTATCCTTACGGCGTTTGCGAAGCTCCATTACCGCACTCATGTTAATCTCGTTAAAGGTGGTCAGGATTGCCGCCGTTCTTTGTGCTTCTACCATGCGGCGGGCTATTGTCCTCCGGCGGCGGGACATGCGAATCCGCTCTTCTCTTCTCGACCGGTCAATCACCGGTACTGCCGTTTCGGAAATGGTTCTGGGGCGATCTGTAATTTTTTCAGCCGCATCCTTTCGAATCGGTGTTACGTTTGAAGCTTCAACCTCTTTAGTCTTTACTTCGCCGGTTTCAATAAAGGCTTCTACATCTTCCTTGGTGATACGGTTGCCGGGGCCGGTGGCACTGACCTTTTCCAGGTCAACTTTATGCTCTTCAGCCAGGCGCTTAGCCACCGGAGTCACCTTGATGGATGATTTTAGTTCCCCAGGCTCTTCTACAACCTGCCTTTGCTCGGCTTCTTTAGATTCTTTTTTTGGTTCTTCCACCTTAGACTCGGCAACTGGCTTTTCCGGTAGCTCGCCGGCATCTCCGATTAAACCGAGCGCCTCTCCCACTTTCACATCGTCGCCCTCCTTCCGGTCGATCCTCACCAGTACGCCGGCTTGCTCGGCGGCCACTTCGAAATTGGCCTTCTCCGTCTCTAATTCCACTACTGACTCTCCTACCGATACTCGGTCACCTTCCCGTTTTAGCCATCTCAGTACCGTGGCCTCTACCACTGATTCTCCTAATTCTGGTACGACTATGTTAGTGGACATGGTTTCCTTTTCTCCAAGTTAGGTATTTTTTAACCAAATAATATCTGTTTCCTTGAGCCGGGTTATTTCTGACTTACTGTAGGCCTGTTCTATCAGGGCATCTTGATTAACTTTGTGATGAGAGGAAGAACCCTCTGCCGGACTGGATAGGGCGCGGCGTCCGATGTAGTGTATGGGAAGTCCACCCGAAAGCTTTTTCAGTCGAGGCGCGATGTACCTCCATGCCCCCATGTTTTCCGGTTCTTCTTGTAACCAAACCACCTCTTTAAGCTTGGTGTATTTGCCTATCGCTTCCTTGATCTCGCTCTTGGGCAGGGGGTAGAGTTGTTCTACCCGGACCAAGGCCGTATCCGGGTTTTTACCCCTTAATTCGCTCGATACCAGGTCTACATACACCTTGCCGCTACATAAAATAAGAC
The DNA here is from genome assembly GCA_035559815.1 of Thermodesulfobacteriota bacterium. Lineage (NCBI taxonomy): Bacteria > Pseudomonadati > Thermodesulfobacteriota > Thermodesulfobacteriota bacterium. The sequence continues at coordinate 17,792 of DATMAT010000035.1, read as the reverse complement.
GGTGTACCTTATCCGGTTTCTTCTGTGCTTTATCATCATCTATAACCGGTTGCCAGCTACCTTCGGCAAGGTCGCGGAGGGATGATGCCACAAAAGGATGCCTCAAGAGGCTTTTTGGAGTCATCACGATGAGAGGCAGCGGGTCAGTCTTTAAAAGAAGTGCTTGTCTCCTCAGGAGGTGGAAATACTGGGCGGAGGTAGTACAGTTGGCTACACGCATATTGGTGTCCGCACAAAGCTGCAGGAATCGCTCTAGCCTTCCACTAGAGTGGTCGGGGCCCTGCCCCTCGTATCCATGGGGCAAAAGCAACACCAGAGACGGTGTCTGCCCCCATTTGGACCTCGCCGACACCAAGAACTCATCAATCATCGTCTGAGCGCCGTTGATGAAATCGCCGTACTGGGCTTCCCATACTACCAATCTCTCCGGTTCCTGAATGTTGTAACCGTACTCGAAACCAATCGCCGCATTCTCGGTGAGAGGGCTATTATGTATCTCGAAAGATGCCTTGGCTTGGGGTATAGATTGGAGTGGTATGAATCTATTGCCGGTTTTCACATCGTGAAGGACGGCATGCCTGTGGCTGAAGGTTCCTCGTTCGGTATCCTGGCCGGTGAAACGAACGGCAATTCCGTCGGCCAAGATGGAGGCTAAAGCAAGGTCCTCAGCCATTCCCCAATCTATGGAGGGCTCATCCATGTTTTCAAGCGCCTTTCTTCTTCGCTCCCTGCCCCGGCGTAATTTTGGATGAATGGTGAAACCCTCCGGTGTCTTGATCAAAGCCTCGTTTAATTCGCGGAGTAAATCCGCTGGGACAGATGTCTTTGCTTTCCGAGCCGCACCCGGAGGAGGGGGTGATAAATGTGGGTCTATCGATTCTTCGGGTTTAAACGTCTCCAGCGCATTATGGAGTTCGGCCGTGTACTTATTCACTAGTTCTTCCGGCCAGTCCCTCTCTATTGTACTGAGCTCGATTAACGTATTTGCCCACAACTCTCGGACTGTAGGATGGTTTTCAATCTGCTGGTACATCAAAGGTTGAGTAAAACCGGGCTCGTCCGCCTCGTTATGGCCTAAACGTCGGTACCCTACCAGGTCGATCAAAATGTCCTTCTGAAATTGGGCCAGATAGGCAAAGGCCATTCTAGCCGCCTCGATGCAGGCAACGGGGTCGTCGGCATTGACGTGGATGATGGGGATTTCAAATCCTTTCGCCAAGTCGCTGGCATAAAGAGTGCTACGCCCCTCTTGGGGGGTGGTGGTGTAACCCAACTGGTTATTGGTAATGATGTGGATTGTGCCGCCGGTGAAGTAGCCTGGCAGGCGGGATAGATTTAGGGTTTCCGCAACCACTCCTTGCCCGGGAAAGCCGGCATCGCCATGTATTAATATGGGCAGGTTAACGGTATGGTCAAACGCGGGCGCCCCCGGCTTGTTCACGTAGGTGCTTGCCGCACGGGCCATGCCTTCTACCACCGGATTGACCGCCTCCAGATGGCTGGGGTTAGGGGCCAACGTAACTACCAAGTCGATTTGCTTGCCATTTCTGACCGCTCGTCTAGCCCCCTCGTGGTACTTTACGTCTCCGGTCCAGCCTAGGCTGTCATGAAAGTCCCGCTGTTGTACCGGGTCTTTGAATTTGGCCAATATCTGTGTGTATGGTTTGTTAAGAACGTGCGCCATTACGTTCAGACGCCCCCGGTGAGCCATGCCCAGCAAGATGTTGTGAATACCGGCTTCGGCGGCTTCGCCGATCATCTCGTCCAGCATCGGCACCAAAATATCCATGCCCTCTATGGAGAAACGAAACTTTCCCGGGAAGATACGATGCAGGAAGCGCTCGAAAACCTCCACCTGCGTCAGCCGTTCAAGGAGTGTTTTAGGGGCAATAGGGTCTTTAGGCGGCCGGAAACGGCCCGATTCAGCGGCCTCCCTGAGCCATTTCCTTTCTTCCGGTGCATGGATATGATGGAAGTCATATCCGGTAGTGGATGAATACACGGTACGCAGTTTCTCTATAGCCTCCCAGGCATTTGCCGAATTTTCCGACAGCGGGGTGTCAATCAAGCTGGCTGGGAGTTGACGAAGGTCTTCCTCGGTCAAGCCATGTGTATTAATATCCAAGGATGGGTCGCCTGGTGGCTTACTGCCGAGCGGGTCAAGCTGAGCGTCCAGGTGGCCGTAGGTGCGAATTGCCTGGGCTAGGTTAACTGCACCAACAATCTTCCTGACATCCGTCGTCTGCGCCGTGGGCAGACCGTCCGTCTCCGGCTTCCATTGGTCGAATAACGCCCTAGTTTTAGTGTCTACGGAATCTCTGTCTTTAAGATACCGCTCATAAAGCTCCAATATATAACCCGCATTGGGGCCATGAAAGTCCTTCCATATATTCATGATTATTTAAGAGTTCTCCTAAGGATTCATATATTGTTTATAGCTAGGAATTACAAAAGAATAATATCACAAAATGTATGATAGTAAACCATAAACATACTAGCCGATATAGGTTACTTAATAACTCTTAGATTATAATGGTCAGAATTTGAGATTTCGGTCAATGTAAGCATAAGTTATCTCTTTCAACGCTGTCATTCTCAATCGAAGATGAAGAATCTATATAGTATTAGATGCTTCGCTTCGCTCGGCATGACAATGTAAGCCGCTCGTGGGTTCCGTCATATAAGAAGGGCTCCAGAGTGACATTATAAAACTGAAATCATTCTACTAGATACAACTTGCTAAGGCGTTGTCCGTTTGATTAAATCCTGGCTATTATATGAGTTGTCATTTCGACAGGAGGGAGAAATCTTAGTGAGTAGTGTTTAGTGTTTGGTAATTAGTTTTTAGGTAATATTCCTAAGTTATGGTTTGAGATTCCTCGTTTCGGAATGGCAAGAATGAAGATGCCGTTACGACCACCTCTTCTTTTGTCATTTCGACCCAGCTCGTCGAAGGGGAGAAATCTTAAAAGAGGAGTTTACTCTTTTTTACACTGAGTTCAGCTAATGTGCTCGGAGAAGGCTCTTAGGAATAAAAACTTCTTTTTCGGCAGAAAATATTTACCCTTGACAACCCATCCTCATTGATTAAGTTTGTTTCTTAATTTTTTAGACTATTCCTAAACATGATCAAGGTAGAAAACCTCACCAAGCGATACGGAGAGTTGGTCGCCATAGACAACGTAAGCTTCGAAGTACAGCGCGGGGAGATCCTGGGGTTTCTGGGCCCGAACGGAGCCGGAAAGACTACCACCATGCGGATAATTACCGGCTATATGCCCCCGACAGAGGGAAGGGTTCATGTAGATGATTTCGACGTTCAGGAGTACCCGATGCAGGCAAAGGAGAGGATCGGGTACCTGCCGGAAAATCCCCCGCTCTATCGGGATATGTCCGTCGAGGGGTACCTCGACTTTGTTGCGGATATAAAAAAGGTCCCGGCAGGCGATAAAAAAAGTAAAATCGGATACGCCATGGAAAGGTGCGGTATTACCGATGTAAGAAAGCGGTTAATCGGTAATCTTTCTAAGGGCTATAGACAGAGAATAGGGATAGCTCAGGCGCTGGTGCATGACCCGGTTGTGCTGATACTGGACGAACCCACTATCGGTCTCGACCCCAAGCAAATAATAGAGATAAGGGAACTGATCAAGGGTTTATCCGGGGAACGCACCGTTATACTGAGCACCCACATATTACCTGAAGTTACCATGACCTGTACCAGAGTAGCCATAATCAACGAGGGCAAAATAGTGCTCGAGGAATCCCTAGATAGGCTTTCGGAAAAGGTAGGAAGCGCCCAAAATTTATTTCTCAAGATTAATTACAGGGGTACGGAGGTTAGGGAGAAGATATTAGCCCTGGAAGCAGTGCGTGATGTAGAGGAAGGCCCGTCCGGGGAATTTATAATTCGGTCTCAGGACGGGGTGGATATGAGAGAAGTAATAGCCAAAACCGTCGTCGAAAACGGATGGGGACTCCTGGAGTTGCGCCCCCTCACGCACACACTCGAAGAGATATTTCTCAAAGTCATATCAACCTGAGGAGCAGATGAAGGTTCTTTTCACCATATTAAAACGTGAGCTAAAGTCGTATTTTTCTTCCCCGGTTGCATACATCATCTTGGTTGTTTTTTTAGTACTCTCCGGAGTGTTTTTTTTCCTGTATTTACAGAGCTTTATAAGCTCTCAATTTGACCCCCGGTTTCAGCTCTTTAAGGAGAAGCTAAACCTTAATGAGTTTGTCGTCCGTCCCTATCTCGGCACCGTAAGCGTGGTGCTGCTTCTGATGATACCGGTCATCTCCATGAGGCTCATAGCGGAGGAGAAGAAGAACTACACCTCTGAGCTTCTCTTTACCTCACCTATCCGGGTGGTGCAGATAGTGCTGAGTAAATTTCTTGCCGCCCTTACGCTTTTCCTGATAATGCTACTTCTCTCCGCGATTCACCTGCTCATATTGGCGATTTATGGCAACCCCGACCTGGGTCCGGTGCTTTCGGGCTACCTGGGGCTTTTCTTATTGGGGGCCAGTTTTCTCTCCATCGGGCTATTTGCCTCCTCTCTAACCGAGAATCAGATAGTAGCCGCGGTTATCTCATTCGGCATACTGCTGGTTTTCTGGATACTGGGGGCTTCATCGGATGCGGATAGCTCGGTATTGGGCTATTTATCCATAATTAACCATTTTGACAACTTCACCAAGGGGGTGATCGAAGTAAAGGACGTAGTTTATTATCTATCTTTCAGCCTTTTCGGTCTTTTCCTCACCCAGGTTACACTAGATTCGGAGAGGTGGAGATGAGAAAAAAACGATTCCTCATTCACGGGACCAATGCCCTGGTGTTTGTCCTGGTAGTTCTTGGAATTCTGATAGTCATAAACTACATAGCATATAAGCGGGGCGGGAGACTGGATGTTACCCAGGAAAAGCTGTATTCGGTCTCGGACCAAACGGTTAAGACACTCCAGAATGTGAACAAGGATATAGAAGTGCTTGCCTTTTTTAAGGAGATCGGCACCGATAGAAGGGAGTTTCAGGATTTAATCAAGGAGTATGAAAGGAGGTCGGATAAGATAAAGGTAGTCTTCATCGACCCGGACAAAGACCCGGGTTTGGCAAAGAGCTACGACGTGAATGAGTATGGGACGGTCGTTCTGGTCAGTGGAGAGCAGAATATTAAGTTAGGATTATCAGACCTTATTTCCGGCGGTATCGTCAAAAACGCCGAGCAGGAATTAACCAATGCGCTCATAAAACTATCGAGGGGCATCAAAAAGACTGTCTTTTTCCTGACCGGTCATGGGGAAAGGGATATCAAAAATAATGCAGAGCCGGATGGGTTTGGAATGTTAAGCCAAGCTCTGGCCGACGAGGGCTACGAGGTTAAGGAACTTTTACTCCTGCGGGAATCGTCCGTACCTAAAGATAATTCCATTCTGGTGGTTGCCGGCCCGGAGAAGCCTCTATTGGAGAAAGAGGTGGAAGCGGTGAAGAAGTATCTTGAAGATGGCGGAAAGGCTGTATTTTTGGTCGAGCCACAGTCGGGGAATGAGGTAGTGGCGCTTTTAAAAGGCTACGGTATTGATTTAGGAGACAACGTCATCATCGACCCATCCTCTAAACTGGTAGGTGGCGGCGATGTAGCACCGATCGTGGCTCAATACCCGATTCACGATATAACCGACGATTTTAAATTTGCTACCCTTTTCCCTTATTCCAGGAGCATAGACCTGGTCGACCTGGACGGGATTAAAACCACGCTTATTGCCGAGACAAGCGAATATAGCTGGGCGGAAAAGGATTTGGCTCTTTTTGACCAGGGGGTTGCCCAGAAGGATTCGGACGACGAGCCCGGCCCGCTCGGAGTGGCTGCCGTGGCAGAAATTGGGGAGAAAACGAGAATAGCTGTGTTTGGAAGCGTAGATTTCGTGTCCAACCGGTTCTTCAATTTTTCCGGCAACAGCGATTTCTTTCTTAACACCATAAGCTGGATCGCCGGGGATGAAGAATTGATCTCCATCCGGCCCAGGATGGCCCGGGAAGGAAAATTGGCTATCACCGGAGACCAGTTGAAGATAATTTTTTCCTTAACGGTTGTTGTTCTTCCGGTAATTGTACTCGTTACCGGTATCGCCGTGTGGTGGAAGAGAAGAAATATGTGATGGTTGGATTGGTAAAATTCCAATTTTTACTCCTTCCCCCTTGCGGGGGGTGTAGTATTTGATGTGCAGTGTGCATCAAATGGAGATAAAGGGTAAGGATGGGGAGATTAATATTATCCACCGACTAAATTTCCCTGGAAGCGGTGGGAATGGATTGATCCAAGGAAATGGGTAATCATCTAAGGAAATTTGCAGGCACACTAATTGCCATTCTAATTTTGGCGCTTCTTCTCGCTTATCTTTTTTTGTTCGAATTGAAGAAAACGAGCGAGGAAGGGGAAGGCAACGGAGTAGTTTTTACCGATGTTAACAAAGAGCAAATAAATGAGATAAGTCTCAAATACCCTTCGCAAACGGTGATATGCCAAAAAAAGGGGGAGGGCTGGTTCGTCCTCAAGGATTCAAAGGGGTTTAAGGCTGACGACAACATTATTTCCAGAATGATTGCTGATATATCCGACATGAAAATGGAAAAGGTCGTCTCCGAGAATCCCACGGATTTGTCCGGGTTTGGCCTTAGCCAGCCCAAGGTAGAGGTGCTGGCAAAAGCGCCGGATAAGGAAATCCGATTGGCCATAGGCGATGAGAGCCCAGTGGGTACGGGGACGTACATCCTGGCAAACGGTGAGAATAAGGTGTTGCTGGTGGAGAGAGGTTCTATCCTGAGCTTCCTGGACCAGTCGGTAGATGATATTAGAGACAAGCAGGTTGTGAAACTGAGTGAGGACAAATTAAAAGGAATGAGGTTTAAATCAGGCGGTTTAACGTTCGAGCTGGAGAGAAAAGATGGCGAGTGGGCGGGGAAGGATATACTCGAATATGTAGAGATCGACCAGGATAAGATTTCGAGTGTTGCATCAACCTTGTCTAACCTGAGAATTCGTAATTTTGAGGACGATGAGCCTGAGGGGCTTAAATCCTACGGTTTAGATTCCCCTGGCACCGAGGTTGAGCTTATCCAGGACGGGGAGACCATACACATCCTCTTTGGAAACAAGAAAGAGGACGGGGGTTATTATTTAAAGCTCTCTTCGGGAGACTCGATCTATTCCGTACCCGATTACGTATTCGCCCAGGTTCCTAAAGAGCTTAATGACTTTAGAGTGGTTAGGGTTGTAAAGCTGGACCCGGAAAATGTGAGCCGGGTAGAGATTGAAAGAGGGGGGGACACTATTTCAATATTGAGGGAAGACGGCAACTGGGTTCTGGAAAATGAGAAGGATAAAAATGTTGACGAGGAGAAGGTTCAAGACCTTCTGGAAGAGATTAATGATATTACGGTAGAGGATTTTGTGGACGACAACCCGAGCGATTTAACCCCTTATGGGTTGGATAAGCCCGAGGTTCAGATTACGGTCTCGGAAGGGGACAAAAAGACGACTCTCCTTTTTGGTAAGACCGAGAATGAAAAGGTTTACGCCAAAGTCTCTGATGAGAAATCGGTTTACGCACTTCATGATGAAATACTTACAGTGATTCCCTCTTCTAAAGATGAGCTTTTAGAGAAATAAGTTGTAATAATGTGTTCATTTATTTCCCACATTCCTTCGACTTAGCTTAGAGCAGGCTCCGGCGAAGAATCTAATTTTAAGATGCTTCACGGAACGGTTTTATTTCATTAATCATTTTAGCGGATGCACATCCGCTCACCCTGAGCTGCGTCGAAGGGTGCTCAAACAGGCTTCAGATCACCGCGAAGCAATCCCTTATTTTGGACAAGTTTGAGCTTGCATAATATCTTTCTAAATACTAAAATCTAGACAAGAAAATGAATAAAGGTCTTCAAGAATATAATATCAAATTCCACAGGCCTTACCGAAACTTTCATCATTTCCTCTACCTTGGTTTATAATAAATTGAATTAGCGATTAGCAACATGAATGAAGCTGATACACGCGCTAACCTGATAGAACCAAAGTTAAAGGCTTCTGGGTGGGTAGGAACACAAGTGACGAGGGAGTATTACTATCAGCGTGATCGCCAATATACAGAGGGGCGGATTATTTTAGTTGGAGATAAGCATCGAAGGGGTAAACCACGTAAGGCTGACTACATACTAAGACTTACTGATGGTCTTATCATTGCTGCCGTAGAAGCTAAAGCGGAGTCTGAACCTGCTGAATCAGGTTTAGAGCAGGCAAAAGGCTATGCTAAAGACCTCGGGTTGGCTTTTGCCTATTCTACAAATGGAAATATAATCATCGAATATGATTTTTTTACACACTCTAGTTGCACTTTGGAAAGATTTCCTGCCCCGCAGGAACTATGGAATCGCTGGCTACTTAACACACGTATAACGGATACCAAGGAAATCCGTAAGGCAGCCGAAACATATAGTACTTATTCAAGTCCTCATACCCAACAACGTAATCCATTAACCCATTCGTATTGTCCTGAAATCCTTTGTGGTAAACAGCCATATTATTTTCAAGAAGTTGCTGTACGAGAAGTTATCAAACGGATTATGCGTGGACAAAGACGCATTCTTCTTGCTATGGCGACAGGTACCGGCAAGACTTTTATCGCTTTACAAATTGTTTGGAAACTAATAAAGTCGGGATGGCTTCAAGTTCGACATTCTGACAGGCCAGCACGAGTTCTCTTTTTGGCTGATAGAGTTATACTCCGCGATCAAGCATATAATACTTTTTCTCCCTTCACAGATGGTACTAGCGATCCTAGGAATCTGATTAGTGGGTATCCTCCGAATATGAACCGAGACCTTTATTTTGGGATATATCAAACACTTTGGAGCCCGGATGAGAATGGAGTTCGTTTATTTGAGCGATTTCCGAAAGATTTCTTTGACTTAGTAATTATTGACGAGTGTCATCGCTCCGGCTTTGGTACATGGCGGGAGATACTGGACCATTTTGGAAATGCTATTCATCTAGGTATGACCGCTACACCGAAGCAGAACGAAAATGTTGATACCTACTCTTATTTCTGCGCTGAGGAGACGGAGTTACCTACAGACCCGGAGCATCCAGAAAAAGGCACTTGGCGTCCTCCTGCCTACCAATACAGCTTTGGCCAAGGGATTGAAGATGGATTCTTGGCTACCTATAAGGTCCATCGCGTGCGAACTACGGTTGATGCAACTGGGCTTCATCTGGAGGATGCTATTGAGCAGGGGGCTGATGTTTTCATACCGGAAGAAGTTGAGCCACGTGAACTTTACACCACACCTCAGTTTGAGCGTGAAATCACACTTCCTGACCGCACCCGTACTATGGTTCAGCACCTTGCGAGTTTGCTTCGCCGCTTTGGCAAAATGGAAAAGACGATGGTGTTCTGCGTTGATATGGAACATGCCAGGTTAGTAGCAAGGCTTCTGCAAGACGAGTTTGGTCCAGAAACCGGACTGGACAATTATGCCCTACCAATTATTTCCGAGGAGGGAGAAGAGGGGCGTCGCTGGTTAGAGAATTTTGCAGATTCGGATAAAAAGGCACCAGTTGTAGCCACTACTGCCGAGCTTCTCTCTACTGGTGTGGATGTGCCACCTTGCAGAAATATTGTTTTTATGAAAACGCTCTCATCGCCAATTCTTTTTAAGCAAATAGTAGGGCGCGGAAGCCGTCTTGACTCAACAACCGACAAATATTGGTTCCGCATTATTGATTTTACTGGTGCCTCTCGTTTATTTGATGAATGGGACCGACCCCCCGGGCCACCGGCTGAGGCTCCAAAGGGACCTTTTACAGCCGGACTCGCTGGTCATGTAATCCATTTTCAAACCAGTGACCGTATCGTTGGAGCTTCGGTAAGTGTGCGTACCGGTCCGAATACCCAGCAGGGTCCTATATTAACGGATGACAATGGAGCCTTTGAGTTTACTAAGCTTCCAGTTGGGACAGTAACGCTCATTTGTAGTGCTACTGGATTTGTTCGTAGAGAAATTATCGTCGAGACTCTGGCCGATGAGAAGGTGACAATTGAAGTACCTCTAAAGCCTGAGAGGAAAGGGGTTAGTAGAATTCGGGTGGAAGGACTGGAAGTGAATATAGCTGATGAAGCCATATTCCTGATTGAAGGAACAGGCCAGCAGCTTTCCCTCAGCGAGTATAGAGATTACACCCGTCAGCAAATCATTAAGACTGCGCCAAACAAGAAAACGCTACGGGACATCTGGGTAAACTCCGCTCGTCGTAGTGCTTTCATAGAAGACCTTCGCCGTTCCAGCATTCACCCCGAAGTTTTAGCGGATATACTTGGAGAGTCTGAAGCTGATACTTTTGACCTTCTTGCCCATTTGGCTTTTGGAAGCCCGATACATACTCGGAGTGAGCGTGCATCCGCTTTTATAAACAGGGAGCAAGCCTTTACCGAGAGCTACAGTGGGGGAGCTCGCCGGGTTATATTAGAATTGATTGAAAAGTACCGCACTGCAGGAATTGAACAGATCACACCTGAAATCTTTAGCGTTTCTCCCTTCCGTGACATGGGTGGTGCGGTGAGAATTACTAAATTGTTTGGCACTACTAAGAAATTAAGCAATACACTAGAAGAGATTCAAAATAGAATTTATCCAGATACTGAGGTGATTGAATGAGCAACGGACAAACACGGCAGTCATTAGCCATTGATATTTGGCGGGCATGTGACATCCTCCGCCGTGACAACAACTGCGGCGGTGTAATGGAATATGTTGAGCACCTATCCTGGTTGCTTTTTCTGCGTTTTCTTGATGCTCAAGAAGAGGAATGGGAGACCCAGGCGAAGCTCTCTGGGCGCTCGTATCAAAGAATTCTAGACGGTGAGCTTAGATGGAATGCCTGGGCTACAAAGGACTGGCGTGCAGAGAATTTAATTAGTTTTGTTCATGCACAGCTAATTCCCTATCTTCAAACACTAGAAGGCGATCTCCTTCGGAACACGATTAAGAGCATATTTGCTGAGCGCAACGTGATTGTGTGCGCTTCGGGATACAACCTTAAAGATGTATTACAAATTATCAATGGAATAGACTTTCACAGCCATGACGATATTTTTACCGTCTCTCAGGTTTATGAAGAACTCTTACGCCGTCTGGGAAGCGAAAATCGGCTAGCGGGTGAGTTTTATACCCCACGTCCGGTGATTAGGTTTATTGTTGAACTCATTAATCCACAAATTGGTGAAACCATTTACGACCCTGCATGTGGTACATGTGGTTTTTTAGCCCAGGCTTATCTTAGGATGAAGGCACATGAACGTTCGATCGAAGATTACAAGATGCTACAAGAACAAACCTTTTTCGGACAAGAAAAGAAACCTATACCGGCACTCTTAGGATTAATGAACATGGTTCTACACGGTGTCGCTGCGCCTCGAATACTTCGTAAAAACACCCTTGAAGAGAATATACGTAGTGTCACCGAACGCTACGATGCAATAATGACTAATCCACCCTTTGGGGGCACTGAAGGTAGGCATATACAGCAGAACTTTCCTGTACAGTCACAGGCAACAGAGTTGCTGTTTCTACAGCATATTATGAAAAAGCTAAAACCCCTTGACGGAGCTCGGTGTGGAATGGTTGTTCCGGAGGGAACGCTCTTTAGGGGTGATGCTTTTGCTACTGTAAAAAAGGACCTTTTAGACCAATTTGAACTTCACACTATAGTGAGCTTGCCTCCCGGCACTTTCGCGCCCTATTCCGATGTCAAAACTGCGCTTCTTTTCTTTGACCGTCCCGGTCCCACAAGAGAGATTTGGTATTATGAGCTTCCCATACCGGAGGGGCTTAAGAAGTTTAGCAAGGGGAGTCCTATTCAAGACGACCACTTTGCTGAGGCACGTGAGCTTTGGCAGAAATGGAATGATTATAGGAGGGATAGGGGGCTTCGTCCTAGCCCTACGGGGCGTTCATGGATAATTCCCGTAGAGGATATTAAGAAGCGCAGCTATGACCTCACTGCCCGTAACCCAAATCGCCCTGAAGGTGAACAATTGCCAATGCCAATGGAGGTTGTAGCAAGTCTCATGGAAAAAGAACGTGAGATCATGGGGATTGTTGAAGAGTTGAGCGATCTGCTAAATAACCAGCAAAACGGGGAGAGATTGTAGTGACTGAGAGACCTTTCAAATTGCCTCCACGTTGGCGGTGGGTGAAGTTAGAGGAAGTATGTGAAATAATTATGGGTCAATCCCCACCGAGTAAAACATACAACGATATTGGCGAGGGTCTGCCTTTCTTTCAAGGGAAGGCTGATTTTGGGGAAATTTATCCGATTCCGCGTGTTTGGTGTATATCTCCTCAGAAAGTAGCTCAATCAGGAGATGTCTTGATAAGCGTGAGAGCTCCTGTTGGTCCAACGAATTTAGCAAAGGAAGTATGCTGTATTGGCAGGGGACTAGCTGCACTCCGACCTAATAGTGGTTTGGATAAAATGTGGCTTCTGTACTACCTACGAAATGCTGAGACTGAAATTTCAAGCTATGGAAAGGGTTCAGCCTTTACGGCTATAACTAAGAAGCACCTTGTTGAACTTTTGCTACCTCTCCCACCCCTAGACGAGCAACGTCGTATTGTAGAAATGCTAGAGACACTAATGGAACGTGTAAGGGAGGCTAGGCGCCTTCGAGCAGAAGCCCGTCATGACGCAAATCGCTTGATGCAGGTTGCCCTTGACGAAGTCTTTTCTAAAAATAGAGACATTAAACAGGATCAAAAAACAGTTTGTGATATCCTAATAGACAAACCTCAATACGGTCTTTCTAAGAAAGCCTCCTCGGAGGCTATCGGAGTACCTATTTTACGTATGGGTAATATAGTTGAGGGGAATGTATCTCTTGACGATCTGAAATACATAGATTTATCTCCTGAAGAAGAAGCAAAGTACTCGGTTCACGAAGGAAACATCTTATTTAACAGAACTAATAGTGCCGAGCTAGTAGGTAAAAGTGCTGTTTATGAGGATAGTAGAAAAGCCGTTTTTGCTTCTTATTTGATTCGTTTAAAGGTTGATTTCTCAAAAGCACTTCCAAGATATGTTGTTTTCTATATCAATTCACCTCAAGGTCAAAAATACCTACAATCCCAACAAACTCGAGCAATTGGCCAAGTCAACGTGAATGCTAAGAAACTTCAAGCGATGCCAATACCTTTGCCATCTCTTAACGAGCAACACTCTATCATAGCTTATCTAGAACAGATTCGAGCTAGAGTTCAAGCACTCAAGCGAGTGCAGGAAGTGACTGAAAGAGAGTTCCATCGCTTAGAGCAGGCGATTTTAGGTAAGGCGTTTAGGGGGGAGTTGTGATGGAAGATTTTCAACCACTTCAAACGACAACGGACTGTAGAACTAGGATCTTGTCTGATTTACCGGCTGAAGCAGACGCCTTTGGATCTCATCAGCGTGTCGCGCAGGCTATCGCAACACTTATCAGAGAAGAAGATGGCGGTAAGGCTATTGCGTTAACTGGTTCATGGGGAAGCGGGAAATCTACTGTCGTTAAATTCTTGAAATCACTTCTTAGTGAGTCTGCAAAAGCGAATACTCATACAATAAATGTCTTCGTTTTCGATGCTTGGGCTCATCAGGGAGATCCCTTGCGACGCTCCTTTCTTGAAACTTTTATCCAATTCCATGGGAATATAGCGGAAAAGTGGAAAAATGACATAGAGAGAATCACAAGACGCAGAGAAGAAACTGATACAACTTCCGAGCCGATCCTTACTTTCCCAGGTAAGCTTATTGCACTGTGTGCGCTCTTCCTTCCTTTAGGATATATGCTTTTCAGTACACTATTTGACCAGAATTATTTAGATCCTAACTTTTTTAATATTCGAGTACCTCTCTGGCTTGTGGGTCTACTTTTGTCACTGTTACCTTTGATAGTGGGATTCTTTACTTGGATTGCCTGGAAACCTACTTGGCGTTTTTGGAAGAAGGAGTTCTGGACCCAGTATCGTTCACCTCATGAAGGAGACAGTATAGTCAGCTTATTCATTCACAAAACAAGGGAAATTAATAAATCAACAACAATCCGAACACCTGATCCAACTTCACTGGAGTTTAGAGATATTTTCACCCGCATACTGAACGATACCATTGGTAAATCAAATCAGAAGTTGGTGATTATTATTGATAACCTTGATCGAGTAGATCCTCAAGAAGCCTTGGCCATCTGGTCTACTATGCGTACCTTTTTTGAATGGGATAGTCAAATGGCGCATTCCTGGATGAGGCAATTCTGGCTTTTGGTTCCTTTTGATCCAACTTCACTAAATCGATTGTGGGGCTCTGAGGGACATGGAAGTGGTCACTTGATTACCGCATTTGTTGATAAAACTTTCCAAACCACTTTTCATGTTCCTCCACCCGTACTTTCGGATTGGAAGGAATTCCTTATCAACCAGTTGGAGATAGCTTTACCTGATCATCAACCAAAAGATTTCCACATCATATATCGTCTCTACCGTTTAAAAGGTATAGCAGCGACTCGTCCCCCTACACCTCGAGATATAAAGCTTTTTATTAACAAGATCGGTGCCTATCATAGAATTTGGGGTGATAAAGTTTCCTTACAATTCCAGGCATTATATGTTCTCTGTGCAAACGAATTACAAGCTTCGGAAGAGGCTTTTGTAAAAGCCGATTTTGTTGACAGGCGCATCCAACGCTTGGTTGGAGACGACTTTCTACGATGGCTAGCCGTCCTACATTATAGTGTGGAGCCACCTGATAAAGCTCTCCAAGTTTTGATTGGCAAGCAGATCGAAGACGCTTTGAGTAAAGGGGATTATAAAAATCTTAAGAAACTAGAGAATATACCGGGATTTCTAGAAGTCTGTGAGCACATCGTAGAGGAAAATCAAGAAGCGTGGGCAAAGACGGAGCCAGACACTATTGCGACTGCAGGCCGTGCATTTGATGGTCTTGAAACACAGGGGTTACAAATGATCTGGCGAGGACTACAGAATGCAGTTTGCGGAGTAGAATACTGGAAGAAACTTGATGAAGAAGTCGGAAGTGGCATCATTGCCATTTTAAAAAATTGTCAAGCTGAAAACTACAAGGACCTCGCAAGTCATATTCTTGGAACCCTTACAAGAACTTCCTTACCACACACAGAAAAAGAAGGAGAGAAAATCTTTGATTCCACACGAGTTAAGCAGTGGGTGAAGGGTACATTACAAGTTATAAAAACAGTGCATGAGGCTGGTTATAAGGAACTGATTAAGAAGATCTTTGGTGTACCAGGTGATGCGAGTTTCTATATTGAGATAATGATTAGATTACGTGAAGAGGTAAGCGCAGAGGAACTTGCAGAATATTTTACCCCAAAAGCTGAACCTGAGCATATTGTGGATGAACTTGCAAGGATTTGTAATAGTGGGAAATTAGTAGAAGCGCACGCTGAGTCTATAGATTTTATGACTAAGATTGGAAGTGAATGGCCTTGGAAGAAACTTGTTAATGATCTTAATCAACGGCTGCAAGGCAGCAATAATTTACAGACTCAAGAGATTGCAGGATGCGTTAAAGCAATGATTTACCTCGTGCATAGAGAAGTGATTCCCCAAGCAAAGGCGAACCTACAACAACTTTGTACCCATGGACATCTGATGCACCATCTACATAAAGCGCAAGCTGGAAAGGACGCAAAGGCTATTGCCTTGTGTATTTTCCCTATATTTGATTTTACCCCAACTGGCAACCTTCAATCTCAAATAGGGAACTCGGCTGCCGGTCTTGATGCGTACAATGTGATACTCACGGATCCAAATAGCAGTAAGGAAGTTATTGAGCATCTTGTTTCTCTAATTCTTAAGTTTCATAAAGTAGAAGATCTGCCCACTAAAGTATCAACAGCACCAAATACTGAGCCTTTGGTAAAAGCTATTCTAGAAATGATTGCACAGCGGGATGATACACATAAACACATTTCGCCATCTATCTTAATTAATCATTATCATTATTTCAAAAAGACTTTGTCTGAAGATATACTGAAAAACCTTATTAAGAAACTCATCTTGAAGGCAAATCTGCTCTCAATTCTTACTGAACATACTTTTTCTGAGGATTTAGCCGGACTTTATATTCTTGCTTATGAAATGGGTATTGATCAAGAGCACACTGATTATACGAATTTTTTGCTTGATGGCATTCGCACTGTGCAAAAAGATACTTGGCTACAAGAGCTAAAGCATGAAGGCCAACTCTTGGAAATAGCATTACGTTTAGCAGAGAATGGAGAATCTACAGAACTAACGACAAACTTCCTCGATGCACTACTTGATCATGCTCGAAAAATTATGGATGGACAGGCTCAGCCTGTAAAGTTTCGTGAAAAGTGGTCATTGGTACTTTCTGTGCTCGTAGATCCGTCAAAACAAACTTTTCTACGTAATTTGAGGGATGAACTTATCAATGAGCCAAATAAAGAAATTGAGCCAATTTTAGCCTTGTATGGCAATGAACTAATGGAATCAGGATTGCTTGATGAGGAAGCTGACAAGATAGTTAGGCATTTGTTTACCCAAATCCTTACCAAGAGAAATCTTAAGGAATTGAAGTGGGTTCAGAGGGCTGTTAATCAAAGACCTAGAATCCTAGAGAAGTGTATGAGTGCTTCAAAAATTGATTTCCAGGACCGAGTTAGAAGTGCATTAACGGAAGTAGAGATGAGCAGTGAAGTGAGACTGGAAGTTGAGAAGATTGCTCAGGAGTGTGGAATAGATTTAGCGAAGACTGCGGCTGAAAGTGACAATTCCAAAGACAATTAAGTTATCGTTATTTCATACTTATGTAATTTGTTCTGATTGTCTTTTCTTTAACATTGCTTCACCAAAGGAAACAAGTATTGATTGATCTGATATCTCTGAATCGGGAGAAAATGGCACAATAATTCGTGCTTGAGAAAAGTATAATAGAATCCAGAGATTAAGGCGCATTCTAAGGGGTTTCCTAACACGATTTATTATCTGCCAGTTGTAATCCTGATTATATGGAATAGCAAGAGCTAGATGGAGTTCATTATTTTCTGAATCATCGTAGTATGAAACAACGCTTGCTAGCGCACGATCAAAATTATTTCTTAGGGTTGATTGTTTCCCTTCACCCAAGCCTTTGCATTCAACTTTCCAAATTCTCTTTTCATTTTTAGCAACTATATCTGGTCCTTGTGAATTCCATGAGACTCCTGATAGAGTCAATCCAATACTTGCTAGTTTTTCTTCAATTAGTTTTCTTTGTTCCCCCGCGTCAAGATCCTGTCTAATTGCGGGTGAGATCTGTACTAACTGGTAACCCTCTTTGAAAAGCCATAAAACCGTCTCGGACAGGACATCATATTCAGAAACCTTTTCCGCCATCTCTCTAATCCAGTGGTATTTACTTCTCCTTCAAGTCCACCTTAATTTTCAACTCCAGTAGCTGCCTCGTATCAACCGGCGAAGGGGCTTCGGTGAGGGGGCAGAAGCCCTTCTGGGTCTTGGGAAAGGCAATCACGTCTCTTATGGAATCCACACCGGCAATGAGCATGGTCAATCTGTCCAGCCCAAGGGCGATGCCTCCATGAGGCGGCGCTCCGAACTCTAGAGCCTCTAGCAAAAATCCAAATTTCTTCTTTGCCTCCTCCGGCTCTAACCCGATTTTGTCGAATAGTTTCTTTTGTATATCGCTCCTATGTATTCTG
>DATMAT010000034.1 GCA_035559815.1 Thermodesulfobacteriota bacterium | reverse complement strand
GGTGTCGCTTGTAGTGTGCGGCTACCTTCATCCGATTTCCGCAGATACTCATACTGCACCAACGCCGTGCGTGATTTTTACTGGTATCGTAGAAATACAGCACACATACCGGGTTCCCGCATTTTTTTATAAGGGAAAAATCCACATTACAAAGTAGGTCACTGGCAAATTCGGCAATTTGTACGATGAGATGAACGGGCTCATCAGTCTCTGGGTGAAATCGTTCTTCGAAACCCTGTCTAGTCCGACTCAGTTGTTTGCACCCGGCCCGCCTGCTAAGAAGTTTGTTGATCTCATCGATTGTTGCCTGCGGAACTGGTTTTCCTTTAACTATCCTGTCGACCATGTCTCGTAAAACGGCGCGAAAAGATTTAGCCTGCGCTAAGATATGCTTACCGTCCGGGCTGGCTGATACCTTCTTTATCGCCAGTTTCCATCCGGAGACGGGTGCGGATGCCTCACATCGCGGCGGTCATCCGGGATTCATTAGGGTAGTGAACGCAGGTAAGATCCTATTCCCCGATTATTCCGGCAATAACATGTTCAACACGCTCGGCAACATTACCGCCAACCCAAATGCCGGGCTACTGTTCATTGATTTCGAGAACGGCAGCACGCTCCAGGTAAACGGACAAGCAAGTGTAATCTGGGACCAAGACCGTGTCGAAGAGTTCGCCGGAGCCGAGCGCCTGGTGGAGTTTAAAATCAGACAGGTAATAGAGATAGCGAACGCCGTTCCTCTCCGCTGGAAGTTCTCGGGCTATTCGCCGTTTAACCCGCGGTGAGGACTGCTGCATTTTTATTATTTTGTAGGGAACGCAGATACTTCGACCTTGCTCAGTACAGGTCTGCGTTCCTTACATTCATTCTGCCACTGGCATACCCGATCATATTCTGAACCTTGTCGAAGATGCCGAAGTATGATTATTATCCCTCGATGGTTCCCCGATTAAATTGGGGACCAGCGCACTACCCCGGACGAACGGGTTTTAAACTATTCTTACTACTTTGGTATTGGTGATAGAATTGCTCATAAGATTGGGTTTACTTCTTCCCCCATCCGCCGCCGCCGGGGGTTTCTATTCGGATGACATCTCCGTTCCTGGCCCGAAGGGTTGATTTGGGTGGGATTACCCGTGATTTATTTTTCCGAATTAGGACGTTTCTACCTTTCCTGCCCGGATTTCCGCCTTTTATTCCGTAAGGAGCGAACCTTCTTCGCTCCGTAATCAGGGTAACGGTCGCTCCAGAAAGGAATTTGTATGCTCTGACGATACCGTCTCCGCCTTTATATTTGCCGTCTCCACCGCTTCCCTTCCGTATGGAATAAGCATCTATCATTACCGGGAGCTCTCTTTCGATCGCTTCAACTGGGGTATTCAGGGTATTGGTCATGTGGGTGTGTACGGCGCTCACGCCTTTCTTTCCAAACCGGCCTCCCATCCCGCCGGCGATTGTCTCGTAGTAGGCAAAGTCTTTTCCGGTACGCGGATTCTTTCCGCCAAAAGTAATGTTGCTCATAGAGCCTGAGCTTGCCGCTTGGGTCTTTAGCGGAATTGCCTGGGCTAGCGCCCCAAAAACCACATCCACGATGCGCTGGGAGGTCTCGACGTTTCCTCCGGCCACAGCAGCGGGAAAACTGGCATTAATTATAGAGTTCTTTTCGGCGATGATTTCTATCGCTCTAAGCGGGCCTGAATTAAGGGGCATTTCCTGGGGAGCGAGGCATTGAAATACATATAGGACTGCTGCCGTGGTAACGCTAAGAGGGGTATTGAGGCATCCCTTGACCTGAGGAGAGCTTCCGGTGAAGTCTACCCTTACCCGGCTGCGGTTTATGGTGATAGCTGTTTTGATTGTTATTTTTTTTGTGCCGGCGCCGTCATCGTCTAAGTAGTCCTCAAAATTATAGACCCCCTTCGGTATCTGCCTTATTACCCTTCTCATCATTTTTTCGCTGTAGTCTAATAGCTCGAATCCCGCCTCTTTTATCTTTGGGAGCGAATATTTCTCTATGACCGACTTCAGTCTCTTCTCCCCTAGTTCTAGTGCCCCGATTTGGGCCTTGAAATCCCCTTCCCTTTCTTCCGGGTCTCTGGTAGCGGAGAGGATTTTTTTGAAGAGAGAGCTGTTTAGCCTCCCTCTCCTGTACAGTTTAGAGGGAGGGATAATTATTCCCTCCTCGTGAATCGACGTGGAAAGGGGCATGGAGCCGGGCGTGGCTCCCCCTACATCGGCGTGGTGGGCCCTTGAGGCTACGAAAAATTCTAAACTCCCATCTATGAAAACCGGTGCAATGCAGGTTATGTCCGGAAGATGGGTTCCGCCCCGGAAGGGGTCGTTTAGTATGAATATGTCCCCGTGATTTATGTCGGGCTCTTCCAAGACAGCCTTTACTGCAAAGCTCATCGAGCCCAGATGAACGGGGATGTGTGCGGCCTGGGCTATCATCTCCCCGTTTGCCGCAAATATGGCGCAGGATAGGTCCCTCCGTTCCTTGATATTGGGGGAGAACCCGGCACGCACCAACACCATACCCATCTCTTCGGCGATGGAACTCAATATATTCTGGAAAATCTCTAGTTCAAAAGGGCTTAGCGGCACTTATCTGGTCCAAAGTTTCATTTCAAAATTATTTCTGGTCTGAATGGTGGGGTCAAAGTTTATCTCGTTATTATCTAAGAAACTCCTTTCGTGTGGTCTCTCTTTGAAGTAAGGTGGTGTCTACCTTTCTCTCTTTGGGCTCGGTCTAGCTTTTCCCTCTTTTCTCGCTGCGGTTTTTGGCATCGGCGCAGTTTTTGATTCCGGGGTATCCTCCAGTTTAATCAGTTTATCGCTGGCTTGGCCGTAATGCTGGTAGGCTCCCCAGGTCGAGCCGTTATGCAGAATAAGTCTCCGGGCTTCAGAAACGGCCTGTCCGAGAGTTAGGGGATTAGGACGCCCCTTAGCCGAACCGGGTTTCTCGCCACTGAAAAGGTTACTATTTGACCCAAGCGATTTTGCCGGTCTGCCGATTAGGGCCTGGGTGTAAAATTCGGTGGCGAAACCGATAGCCAGGTCATCCTGCACCGGCCAGCCGGCGCCTATGTAATTTAGGACGCCTCGTTCAAAAAATGCCTCGGCCAACCCGGCCAGGTTACGATTCATCTCTTCGGCGGTCAGGGGTTTACCCCGGTAAACGACGGCTGAGAAACAGGCGTTGGAGAAGACCAGACGAGGAGCCCGCCTTAGGCGAAATATTTCGAGCGCGGACAGGGTGCGGAGTTTTTCCGGCTGCCCTTTATCCAGCCCGAACACCCAGCCGCTACGCGAGGGCTTCTCCTGATCAAAGATGCCGTGTCCGGCGAAGTGTACGACGTCGAACTCCTCATTATGCAGGAGGGCAAGTATTTCGACCGGCTCACACTCAGCCGGACCGATCCGGTCTATAACTTCGATCTTAAGACCCCATTCGTTCCTGACCTGGTTGAGTATTCTGACAACTTCTCGTCCTTCCTCTTGGGCTCCGGGCAGGTGGAGCCTGTCCGGAGCCGGGTCGGCGATCACTAAAACCCGGAGTCTATCGTTGAGCTTAGGCGCTATAGCCGGTGCTGGAGAGAGTAACGTGCGAAATTGACGGGTGAGTCGAAGTTCAGTCCCAAAAAAATTAGTGCCTCTAGGCCCGTCAAAACAAGCCATTTCCCAGGGTAAAGAGGCAGTGCTTCGATCCAGGATGAGTGTCAATGGTTCTACCGTGTCATAGAAGGCATGAAATTCTTCGGGTATTAAGCTGTGGAGGAGCTGCCCGAACATTTCTTGTTCCCCTTTTGTGCTTGACGACATCAGCCGGTCTGACATACCCTCGGAGAAAAAAGACTGTATCTCTACCTCCCGAACCGGAATCACGGCCGTTCGAGTGAGCGCGGAAAAGCGAAAGACATCCCCATCGCGTTCGATGGTTATTCGGGGCCCAAATTCATCGGCACGTCTATCTTGGGAACGATCAATCGTTTTTGCCTTAGGCTTCTTTATTGCCCCGGGGAGTGCCCTTCGAAATACCTTGATCTCCAGATTTGGCGGGAAGTTCTCATCCTTGTAACTGGTTAGAATATCGGCGATATCTTTGTGGCGCTTGGAATCAAACTCGACAAAGGTGATACGTCTTACCTTCTTTTTATCGCCCATTCGTTCAAGCGCCTCGGATATTCCAAGCAGGATGGCTTTGAGAGCATCGTCCAGCTCCAGACTGCCCTGACCGCCCCCGATAATCACCGAGGCAAAACTGTCCAATTCCAGGGTGGATATGGCTTGGGTTACGTTCAACATCAAATAGCTCAGGTCGTCCCGGCTGAATTTTCCTTCCTGCCCCATGCCCGCCACCAGGACGGTGTCTGCGGCTATTTGATTGCGCATCACCGGAATGAAGTATAGTTGTCCTAATTCTCCGGCGAGCATGGAGTGCTCCGTGGCTTGGCGGATCCAGCCGCCTAGCTTCTTGTCTAATGCGCCGATTGCGCTGATCGGAGTCACGCCTTTGTAATGACCGACCACAACCACCGGCGCGCTAACTTTGGTGACATCACCCAAGACAACATCGATGCGGAGTGGTTTCTTTCTCACCGGTGGTGCCGGTTTTCTGTGAGCCGGCTTTTTGACAGGCCGGTTCTCACCGATAGCCGCTCTCATCACCGTTTCTTCGGCAATTCGAAGGTCATCGGGGCTAACATTGTCGTAGTCGTATTCTGCCTGCCTGGCGATTTTCTCCACTTCAGACCTGACCAGATACTCTCCTAATGAGCGATGCCAGGTGGCTCCCTCCGGTAGCGTAACCCTTGCCGTGATGGGGCGGTCGGGCAGGACCGAAGTTTCTCCGCGTTCGAGCAGTTGGTCTATTGCGGTAATCACCTTGTCGTTCTTGGGTAGGCTCCCGTGGTCTTCCTCGACGTAATATGTCTTAACCCCTTCCAGCAAGCCTAGCCGGTGGGGAACACGACCGTCGCCGTCGTAGGTTATGAAATACTTGAACTTGCCCGGTTCGACGATTTCAAGCCCGGAGAGGGTCTCCCTGTTGCAACCGGCTATATAAGTCATGCGCTCGGGGTCTATAGTTTTTTCTGTCTCCAGGTCGGAATGAAACTTCAGAGCGCGCTTGAGATGATTCTCGAAGACGGGGAATTTCCCCCAGGTTTCTGCCCTATAGATAGCCTGGGTGGGCTCGGGGATCTTGCTTTGAGCTGGAAGCATCTCGTAGCTGCCGACAAAGGTGTTGATGATTTCAAGTAGTTCCTTAAGATTATTTTTTAGATCGGCCGCTTCTAACAGCCTGACCATCTTTTCCACCCCGGTCATCGTCTGCGGGATGGCGAAAGAGCCGTAGTTGGGCGTCCCCAGCATGACCAACCGTCCCCCCCGGACACCATTTCCATCACGCATCTTTTCCCATAGGTCTTTATGGAGACGTATGAAATTCCGGCTCACCAACCCACCCATGGAGTGTGCCACAAGATGCACCGGCTCGTCCTTGAACTTCTCTTCGATGAAGTCAGCCAGCGCCCTGGAAGATAGGTCTATGTCCTTCCGCCAATCGAAGGCAAAGGGTTTTACGTTCCAGCGTGCACTTAACTTGAGCATTGCACGGGCATATGTGCCCTTGTGTATGATGCTGGTCTTTACCCGGTATTTTGGATTGGCCTCACTATGGCCATCCGGGGATAGCTTTAACCGTTTGATGTCTCCTTTTATAAGTCTAAAGAAATTTACCCAGACCAGGTCTTCGTCGTCATCGTTGTCTACGGTGACCAGATAGGACCCCATAATGCCGGGAAGGAGTACCAGGTTTCCCAGGACCGGGGCCCTCTGTCTTGACCGTTGGGCCTCGTAGGCCAGCTTCTGCAGTTCCTCAAATTCCTCGTCCCCGAAGTATTGCCGCATTGCCGTTTCATCCGCTCCAGCCCTCCTTCTCCCTCTGGTGGTGGTTAGAAGGCGTTTTTCAAACTCTTCCCATTCCAAATTGGCGATTTCTGACAGTGCCTTTTGCCTTGAACCGGTCATAAAAGCCTCCCCGTTTTGTTATTATGGTTGGTGTCCGCTGGTTTTTCTGTAGTTCAAATTATATCGTAGAGACGACCCGCCGGGTCATTCCTATGGTAGATATCAGCTAAATATTTGCCTCTTTTTGTTTGAACTCTTCCCCTCGAGCTGAGGGTGTTGCGGATAGTCGCTGATTAGATTGACGATACGCTTATGCAACTGAGAGTAGGTTAGCTTATAATTGGCCTGCCTTATGGCTTGTATGGCGTAATAGGTTAAGGCGCCGTGGTAAACACCGTCAAAGAATGCGTCGTATGAGTATTCTTTGTCTGTACATCCGCTCAATAGGATCTCCATCATCTTCGACTCTGGCTGTTTCATCTTTGAATTGGGCTTGGCACTCCAGGGATTTTGGAGCACCGGCAGCCCGCGAAGGGCCGGACTAAGAAAACGCACCCGCCGGTCATCCGGTGTTTTCAGGCCGGGAATTATTTCGGCGACAGCCGCCCGCGTGGCCGTACCGGAAAAACAGTTGTCCAAAATAACCGTCATATTAACCCCGGATTTTAAGTTGGCTATTAGCTCTCTTAGCTCGTCGTCGAGGATATGGTTGTCCTCTATATCATAAGGGCAGAGTATTTCATCATACTTCTCCTCGTCTCCGCTTGTATCGGCGACATAAGAACCGTGCGATGAGTTGGTAAAAACCAGTATGTCTCCCGGCCTTGCCCCGGCCATCAATCTCTTTAGCGCTTTCATTATGTTCTTTTTAGTCGCTTCCGAATCGAGCAGTACCTTGACGTCTGACTTCGGAAATCCGTATTGCTTTGTCAGCAGCCCGGCCCAGGCATTGGCGTCGTTGACACAGCCGTTTAGGTCATTCCCCTCGTATGGGTAGTCGTTTATACCTACGCAGAGGGCCCGCCTGGGTGATTTCTTTTTGATTCCGACGGTGGACTTTTTGGACATTTCATCCTCCTAGTTGCTATGTTATAAATGCTTCCCATTTAAAAGTAGAAGAAAGAGCGGAGTGATATTCCCCAGGCCAGAGCTATAAAAAACAGTTTTCTTTCCAGGCTTGGCAGGATTTATCTGTATATAATCTCTATTATCACTCCTACAAATCCCTGTCAAGTGTGATTTTAGTCGAGTGTTTGTTTTTGGAGGACTGCTTATATTGTGGTACATGGCGACCGCTCAATCCTGCACCTATTTAAGTGAATCCATAAGCCTTGTAAGGAACGCATATCCTTCGACTTTGCTGGACAGGTATGCGTTCCCTACCTTTTAATAGAATGTTGCCTATGTTCGGAATACAAACTTATGCCCGTAATTTGAACGTGATTATTTTTCAGGTCGATAAGGAAGTATTCTGTATTCCTTTACATCGCCTATTCCGTCGAATTTATAGATTATCTCTTTTAGATTCTCATCCTCAAATTCGGCCATGTCATCAGCCTTTACTATCCAGACCTTGCTACCCCTTGGGCCCCAGACATGCGGGTTGGTAGGGCCAAATAGGGCAATGACCGGCGCCCCGGCGGCGGCGGCAAGGTGGGAGATTCCGGTGTCGCATCCGATATAGAAGCGGGAGAGTCGGAGAACGGCGGCGACTTTAGGAAGGGGCTGGAGATGAAAAAGTATGGACGAGGGAAAGTTCAATTTGATAATATCTATGTTCTCCTCCTCGGCCTGACCGGTAATCCACATTGTCTTCGCATCGATTGTGTTTTCAACCCATTTCCCTATCTTAACGAATGTTTCAATCGGCAGCCCCTTAATACCATATGTCCTTGGATGTATTGCTACAAAAGGTTTATGCGCCGAATGAGAAAATTGCTCTATTCGTAGAGACGCCATTGATGGCGTCTCTGCCTGATTATGTTCTATTGAAGAAAGGAATTGATATGCGAAAGCCAGGTCTTCATCGTTCAAATGAATCTTGGGAAATAGCGGAGGATTCACCTCCAGCCCGATTTCGGTGAGAACAAGCGCGGTATAATCGGCTGCGTGCCTCTCATCTCCCTTGGGGAAAGGCGAACGGGTAACCACTCTTCCTGCACCGGTTTTCCTGAGGTTTTCTGAGAGTGTTCCGTCCGGGTCGCTTACGTATCCTATGATCAGGTCGAAGGAAGAGAAGTAATGAGAAAGACCTTTACCTATTTCTCCTCCCCTTGAATAAAGCTCGGGGGTAAGCTTGGCATCGCCTTTGGAAACTGCATCTACATAGTATCTTTTGTGTGCAATCTCCCAGTAATCCGGGTTACCTATTACCTCTATATATGCATCCGGGTAACAGGTTCTTAGTATTCCCAGGGTAGGGAGGGTGACAACCGTATCTCCGACGGCCCCTCTTCTAATTATTAGGATTCGCATGGGGTTATAGTTTACTTTCTAGTAGTGGAAATTGCCTTGTTATAACTTGTTTTGGGTTTATTATGTATTAATAGTATCAACGCGTTTCTATTTCCTTAAACTCATTTTGCAAATCTTCTACGTTTGCGACGTCGTGTAAAACATGCGGGTGCAAAATTAATCGACTACTTGACCTTTGTCATACCAGTCCCACGGTTTAACCGGGGAACAGCGGGTGTCCGCCCTTTCTGTCATCCCCGAATTCTTTTATCGGGGATCCATAAATAAAAACTGGATTCCCACTTCCGTGGGAATGACAGCTTGAGGAATACTATAACAGCAAGGATCAAGAGCAATTTTTCTTTGTATATTTTGGGTTAAAGCTCAAATATGGATTTCTAAGATGAAAAAACTTTAATATTATATGGTATTCTACTCCGCTGAAACAGGCAAGGAGGTAAAGAGCAAATTGTCGTTATTAATAACCGGGGTTTCCGGTTTCATAGGTTCTAATCTTGCGGAAAGACTTATCGGGGAGGGGTTCGATATAATCGGCATTGACTCTTTTCTCGATTATTATCCCAAAAGAATCAAGGAAAACAACTTGAAGAAATTGAAAGATAACCCTAAGTTTAGGTTTGTAGAGGGCAACATACTGAACCTAAATTTGAGGGAAATTCTATACTCTATAGAGGCGGTGTTTCATCAAGCGGCCATTCCCGGTGTGAGGGCTAGCTGGGGTAAGGATTTCAATCAATACGTGGATAACAACATAATGGGAACCCAGGTTCTTCTCGAAGCGTGTAAGGATACGGGGATAAAGAAGTTTATTTACGCCTCGTCTTCTTCTGTCTACGGAGACGCGGACGAACTTCCTATCAAGGAAACTACCCCTACAAACCCGGTCTCTCCTTATGGCGTTTCTAAATTAGCCGGAGAGCATCTGGCCTCCTTATATTTCAAAGGTTACGGCATTCCTGTGGTATCGCTCAGATATTTTACGGTATATGGGCCGAGGCAGCGCCCGGATATGGGGTTTCATAAGTTCATAAGCGCGATTCTACTGGGAAAAGAAATAGAAATATACGGCACCGGAGAGCAAACCAGGGACTTTACCTTTATAGATGATGCGGTTGAAGCAAATTTACAGGCTTACTATCGAGGGAAAGAGGGTGAAAGCTATAATGTAGGCGGAGGGAGCAGGATAAAACTCATCGAGGCGATCAAAATCATCGAGGAGATTTCCGGCAAGAGAGCTAACCTAAAGTATAAAGAGCCTCAGAGGGGAGATGCAAAGCACACCTATGCCGATGTGTCGAAGGCAAAAAGGGATTTTGGCTATTCACCAAGGTTTGATATTCAACAGGGGTTAAAGAGGCATTATGAGTGGCTTAAGGAGAATTTGGATGTGTATAGATAACCAATCTCTTGTACTTACAATCAAGGGAAGATATTTTCGAATTACTAAATTTACGAATATCTTTATGTCATTCCCGCAAGTTACCCGCTTGGTACATGCGGGTACAAGTTTAAGCGTGAATCCTCTGATTGGTCATTCCCACGGAAGTGGGAATCCAGTTTGTCAAGACGGGGATGGCAAATGTAAAAAACCAAGATAAGGTCAACGGAGTTGAAAATGCCCATAGACGAAAAGTTACTGGAGATACTTGCCTGTCCCAAGTGCAAGGGGGATATCCGATTAAACCAGGACGGCTCTGGTCTGATCTGCGACCAGTGCAAGCTCTTATATCCCATCAAGGACGATATCCCGATTATGCTCATCGAGGAAGCGGTAAAGCTTGGGTGAGCATGATAGTTACTTCCACTATGTTTCTGAAATGAGTAACTTCTTTCCCCTTTGAGCGCAGAGAAATAATTTCATCCTTTCTACTCGACGGGGAAAGCCTGTTCAGAGCAATGTCTAAGGGAAACTCCTTCGTTTTATATTCATACTTGCTCAGTATGAGCGGATTTAAATCCGCTGAAAAAGCTTTATAAAATAGAACAAACCCGTTCGTCCTGGGCTAGTCGAAGGGCGAACTCCTCTCAACTGATTGCCTGCCTCAGCGTCTCTCCAATCTCAGCCGGGCTTGGACAAACCTTTACCCCGGCGCGTTCTAAAGCCGCCCTTTTGTCTGCTGCCGTGCCGGAACTGCCTGAAATTATAGCGCCGGCATGGCCCATTCTCTTTCCTTTTGGGGCTGTTGCCCCGGCAATGAACGCTACCACCGGCTTACTGAAGCTCTTTTTAATGAAAGCGGCCGCATCTTCTTCGGCGCTTCCACCGATTTCTCCTATCAGCACTACTGCATCCGTGTCTTTATCCTTCTCGAACAGTTTTAGGATGTCGATGAAGCTGGAGCCGACAATCGGGTCTCCGCCTATTCCTACGCTTGTCGACTGACCTATACCCAGGTTGGTTAATTGCCATACTGCTTCGTAGGTTAAGGTTCCACTCCGAGAGATTATCCCTATTCTCCCCGGAAGATGAATGTATCCGGGCATGATTCCTACTTTTGCTTCGCCCGGCGTCATAACACCGGGGCAGTTCGGACCAATTAACCTTGCTCGTTTTCCTTCCATGTATTTTTTTACCTTTATCATATCCATGGTGGGTATGCCTTCGGTTATACAGATAACCAGCTTGATCCCGGCGTCTACTGCCTCAACAATGGCATCCATGGCGAACGGTGCGGGAACGAATATGAGAGACGTATTCGCACTGGTTTCTTTCACCGCTTCCGAAACCGTGTTAAAAACCGGAAAACCTTCTATCTCTGTCCCTCCTTTGCCCGGCGTGACGCCTCCGACTATTTTTGTTCCATATTCACGACACTGAGTGGCGTGAAAAAGTCCGGCGCTTCCGGTGATTCCTTGAACCACTACCTTGGTATTCTTGTTCACGAGAATACTCATTTCCTTCCGCTCCTTGTGTACGGTTTTTCGGCAGTTATTTGAATAGGTGCGGAATCATAACATAGCGCCGTTGTGGTTTCAACCTTCTTTCGTTATGGTGGGAAAGTGGACACAGCCAGCCATTGTTAGAGCTGTTCCTACGAGGATATCGGTCAGATTTTACGTCAAAGAAAATTATCTAATTATCGTCGAGTGGGTATATAAGCATAAAAAGTATTGACAATGTCTTAGCTGGCTCTTTATACTTTTATTGATTCTTGAATGAGTAGCCCTGAACGTTCTTTGTCAAAAGAATGATGTCGATAACGGGCGGTACAAAAGTAGTAACAAAAAAGAGATTCTACTTAATTTATTATTTGTCCGTTTCTATTTTATATATTTATTTCTATTTTTATGACTTCTTTTCGATAAAAAAGTGTTAAGGGGGGTGTATTCAAAATGAAAGAAGAGGTAGAAGGAAGAGAAAGAAGTAAGCTCGCTTCTATAATTAAAGAATCACTTCACCCCGGAAGATTTCAGGAGCTCCATTGGGAAGGAAGCTTTGATGATTATCTCAATTTGGTCTATCAAAACCCAAAGGTTGTTCGGACGGCGTTTCAGAGGATTTACGATATGATCACTTCCTATGGAACGGAAGAATACACCGAGTTCAAGCAGAAACTAATACATTATAAATTCTTCGATGACCCGATTTCCCACGGGAGAGATGCCATATTCGGGCTGGACAGATATCTCATGAAACTGGTCGACGTGATAAAAGCGGCGGCGCGGGGCTACGGCCCGGAAAGACGAATTATTCTTCTCCACGGCCCGGTGGGGAGTTCGAAGAGCACTATCGTCCGGCTCTTCAAGCACGGACTGGAAGAATATACTAAGACTCCGGAGGGAGCTATATATTCATTTTATTGGCTGGTGGAGAACGAAAACGGCTCGACGGAGAAAGTAGATTGCCCCATGCACGAGGAGCCACTCCGTTTGGTCCCGTCCAGCGTAAGAGAGAGGATTCTCTCGGAGATAAATCGCGGAAAAGACGACGAGGAATATTTGAGGATAGAGGGAGACCTTTGTCCGGTATGCAGGTTTTACTACAATCAGCTCATGGAGAAATACATGGGTGACTGGGAGAAGGTCGTTTCCCATGTGAGGGTCAAAAGATTAATATTCTCGGAAATGGATAGAATTGGGATAGGGACCTTCCAGCCCAAGGACGAGAAAAACCAGGACTCAACCGAGCTGACCGGGGATATAAATTACCGAAAAATAGCCTTATTCGGGTCCGATTCCGACCCCCGGGCATTCAATTTTGACGGGGAACTGAACGTGGCCAATCGAGGCATCGTCGAATTCATCGAGATCCTGAAACTGGACGTGGCGTTTCTTTATGACCTACTCGGAGCCACCCAGGAGCACAAGATCAAGCCCAAGAAATTCGCCCAGGTAGATGTAGATGAGGCGATAATTGGACACACAAACGAGCCGGAGTATAAAAAGCTGGTCAATAATGAATACATGGAGGCCCTCCGGGACCGTACCATAAAGATCGACATTCCCTACATAACCAAGCTTTCCGACGAAATAAAGATTTACCGAAGGGATTTCAATTCCGACAGGATAAAGGGTAAACACATCGCCCCTCACACGCTGGAAATCGCCGCTATGTGGGCGGTACTCACCCGCTTGGAAGAGCCGAAGAAGGCCGGAATTACCCTCATGCAGAAGCTGAAGCTCTACGACGGAAGCGTGATTCCCGGCTTTACCGAAGATACGATAAGGGAACTGAAGAAGGAGACGGAACGGGAGGCGATGGAGGGTATTTCACCGAGATATATCCAGGATAAAATCTCGAACGCCCTGGTTAGCGATTTGAGCAAGAAATGCGTGAATCCCTTCATGGTCATGAGCGAGATCGAAAGCGGACTGGCTCATCACTCGCTTATTTCCAACGAGTCCCAGAGGAGGCGATATAAAGAGCTTCTCACCCTGGTAAGACAGGAGTATGAAGAGATAATCAAGAACGAGGTTCAGCGGGCCATTGCCGCCGACGAGGAATCAATCGCCAGGTTATGCGCCAACTATATCGATAACGTGAAAGCCTACGTCCGTAGGGAGAAGGTCAAGAACCTGTTCACCGACGAAGACGAGGAGCCGGACGAGAGGCTCATGCGTTCTATCGAGGAGAAAATAGACATCCCCGAGTCCAGGAAGGATGATTTCCGGAGGGAGATCATGAATTACATTGCCGCCCTGGCGCTCGAGGGCAAGAGATTCGACTACCGGTCTAACGAGAGACTCAGGCGCGCTCTGGAGCTCAAGTTGTTCGAAGACCAGAAGGATTCGATCAAACTCACCAGCCTGGTAACCAACGTCGTGGACAAAGCCACGCAAGAAAAGATAGAAATCGTCAAGAGCAGGCTTATCCGCGACTATGACTACTGTGAATCATGTGCGACGGACGTCCTTACCTACGTGGCCAGTATATTTGCCCGTGGGGACATAAAGGATTATAGAGAACGCAGGAAATAGGGGAATGTAGGGGTTCAAAATTTTGAACCCCTACATTTTTGGGCAGTGGAAGGTTATTCCTGATCGAAGGAAGGAGAGGGAATTGATCCTCAAGATTGAACAAGACTGGGGCCGCTTCAGAGAAATCGTGAGGGGAAAAATCCGGGAGAATCTGAGGAAGTACATCGTTCATTCCGAGCTTATCGGGAAAAAGGGGAAAGACCTGGTGAGCATCCCCGTTCCGCAAATAGAAATACCTCATTTCGTCCATTCGCCCCAGAAGACCGGCGGGGTAGGGCAGGGTGAAGGGGAGGAGGGGACTCCCGTTGCTATCGGTGAGACGGACGGAGACAGGCATGCCGGGAATCAACCGGGGGCGCATATACTGGAGGTCGAACTCACCCTCGACGAAATCGCCAGGATTTTGGGGGAGGAGCTAGAGCTACCGAATGTAGAGCCGCGTGGTAGGAGAAACATAAAGAGCTATACCGGGCGGTACACCAATATCCACACTACCGGTCCCGAGTCCCTAAAACATTTGAAGCGTACTTTTAAAGAAGCCCTTAAACGCCAGATCATAGCCGGCTCCTACGACCCGGAGAACCCGGTGATAATTCCCACCTCCGAGGACAAGCGCTATAAGTCGAGAGAGCCAGTGGAGGAGCCCGCTTTCAACGCTGCAGTGATCTATATGATGGATGTGAGCGGCTCGATGGGTAGTGAGCAGAAGGAAATAGTGCGGGTGGAATCCTTCTGGATAGATACCTGGCTCAAGCACCAGTATAAGGGCGTGGATACCAGGTATATCGTCCACGACGCCGTGGCGCATGAGGTTGATCGTGATGTCTTTTTCCGTATCCGGGAAAGCGGCGGGACCATAATATCCTCGGCGTACAAGCTCTGCCGCAAGATCATCGACGAGCACTATCCCCCCGATGAGTGGAATATATATATATTTCATTTTTCAGACGGGGACAATTGGTCACGTGATGATACACACGAATGTATCGAAATACTGGAAGAAGCCTTTTTACCCTCGGTCAATCTTTTCTGCTATGGACAGGTGGAAAGCCCCTATGGGAGCGGGCAATTTTACTATGACTTGGAAGATAACCTGGGCCAGAAGGAGAACCTAGTTTTATCGAAGATTCCGGACAAAGAAGCGATATACGATTCCATAAAACAGTTCCTGGGAAAGGGCAGGTAATGCTTTCTTCCGAACTACAAAACTACGTAGATGTCATAAAGCAACATGCCCTCGAATACGGGCTTGATTTCTTCGAGGTCATTTTCGAGGTGATTGATTTCGAGGAGATGAACATGCTCGCCTCCTACGGTGGGTTTCCGGTTAGATACCCACACTGGCGTTTTGGCATGGAGTACGAGAGGATCTCAAAGAGCTACTCCTACGGCTTACACCGCATCTATGAGATGGTCATAAACAACGACCCTTGTTATGCTTATCTGCTCAAGGGTAATACCGATATCGACCAGAAGCTGGTGATAGCCCATGTCTACGGACACTCCGATTTCTTCAAGAACAATTTCTGTTTTTCCGGTACCAACAGAAAAATGCTAGACGAGATGGCCAACCACGCCGTAAGAATCCGCCGATACATCGATAAGTACGGATACGGAGAGGTAGAGAGCTTCATAGATGCGTGTCTCTCGATTGAAGACCTGATCGACATTCATTCAACCTTCATAAACCGGAGGAGCGGAAAAAAAAGCGTCCTGGAAGAGGATGAATCGGAAAGAAAGACTTCCCCGAAGCTTCGAAGTCCGAGTGAATATCTGGAAGACTACATAAACCCGGCCGATTTTATCGAATGGCAGATAGGAAAAGCCGAGGAGGAAAAAGCCAGGAAGAGAAATTTCCCGGAGTCCCCGGAACGGGATTTGCTTCTTTTCCTCCTGGAGAATGCCCCGCTCCCGGAGTGGCAAAGAGACGTGCTTTCCATGGTCAGGGAGGAGAGTTATTACTACGCCCCGCAGATACAAACAAAGATTATGAACGAGGGATGGGCTTCCTATTGGCATTCCAAGCTATTAACGGAGAGGGTTGTTACCGATAAAGAGGTAATAGACTATGCCGACCACCATTCCGGAACCCTAGCCACCAGCCCTGGGGCCATTAATCCCTACAAGTTGGGGGTGGAGCTATTCAGGGATATTGAAGACAGATGGAACAAGGGCAAATTTGGGAAGGACTACGAAGAGTGCGATGATATCGAAGAGAAAAGAAGCTGGGACAAAAAGCTGGGCTTGGGGAGAGAAAAGATCTTTGAGGTTAGGCGGCTTTATAGTGATATTACCTTTATCGACGAATTTCTCACCGAGGATTTCTGTCGTGAGCACGGGCTTTTTACCTACGCTTACAACCGCTCTACCAGCATGTATGAGATTGAAAGCCGGGATTTTAAAAAAATAAAAGAGAAACTATTATTTCTTCTCACCAATTGCGGCAGACCAATCATTGAGGTAGTAGATGGCAATTACATGAATCGAGGAGAAATCTATCTGGTTCACCGGCATGAGGGGGTAGATTTGAAGCTAGACTGGGCAAAGGATGTGCTGAATCAGATAGGTAAGATCTGGACCAGGCCGGTACATCTTGAGACTGTGGTTCAAGGGAAGGTAAAGGTATTCACGGCCGACGGTGAAGTGAAAGAGAAAGAGGTTAAGTAATGCCAAATTCCCATTACTGCTACCAAGACACTAAGACGCCGGGAAAACAATAACCAAACTTCAAATCACAAATTTCAAACAAATCCTAAGTTCGAAATTCTAAACCTAAAATGTTTTTAACTTGAGAATTCCCTGTGGCTTGCCACAGGGTTATCCATCCTCCTCCATAGAGGGGGAGGATTAAGCCTTGTCCTGAGCGAAGCCGAAGGAGTGGGGGTGATTCACCCTCCCCTTCATCCCCTCCCATCAAGGGAGGGGAAATTTTCGGATACCTGCAGCTTGCTGCAGGGTGGTTCATTGCGATTTTGAATTTGTTTGTCATTTGATGCTTGTGACTCGGAGTTTGCCTTATTCTGGCCTACTCTACGTTTTGCACCTGCTCTCTCATCTTTTCGAGCTCGGAGCGAAATTCTATTATGAAGTGTGAGATTTCCGCATCCTTGGATTTTGCGGAAATGGTACCGGCTTCACGATTCATCTCCTGGAGCAGGAAATCGAGCTCCCTCCCGATCGACCCCTCTTTTTTCAGGATTTCCTTGAACTTACCGATGTGCGCCTTGAGTCTGACTATCTCTTCGGTGATATCGCTTCGTTCCGCCAGTAAAGCAGCCTCTTGGTATAAACGGGTCTCATCAATTGGGGTGTCCTCTAAGAGTTTTCTCAAGCGCTCCTTCAGTTTGACCTGAACCTCTTTAGTGTTGTTCTTTCTTCTTCTCCTGACTTGCTCGATTAGCTTCTCCACTTTTCCGATTCTTTGTCTAAGGTCCCTCTCCAGTTTCTTACCCTCCGACACCCTGGTCCCGTCGAGATTCTCTATAGCCCTGGTTAGCGCTTCTTTTATCCGGGAGTAGTCTTCTTTGTTGGCCGCGGGTTTTACCTCGGAGGAAAAGAATTCTTTTATCATGAGGAGGTGGTGAAGCTTCGTCTCCTCCTCTATCCCCAGCTCTCGCTTCAAGTTTTCCAGTGTTTTCAGTGACTCCTTGGCCAGGCTTGTGTTTATGACCGTAAGCTTATTTCTCGATGATTCCGCGGCAATAGTTACCCGGACTTTTCCCCGTACTATGGATTTCTTCACTATCTGGGCTAGGTCGGATTCAATCGGCGAGATTGTGTCAGGACACTGGAAATTGACGTCCAAGAATCTATGGTTTTCCGCCCTGGCCTCGATTACTATTCTCCCCAGGCTGCTCTCCTCTTCGCTTTTTCCAAACCCGGTCATGCTTTTCATTGGCCTAGCTCCTTCGCCAGTTGCCGGGTATAGCTTTCCCTTAACTCTTTGAATAACCTTCTCAAGTCTTCACCTCCATAATCGGGATAAGTCCATTCCAGTGTCTGAAACTCTTTATTCCTGAATACGAGGGTCAAGTCTGCATAAACTCCCTTGCCCAAATAGGGGCGGTGATAGTATCCCTTTCCCGTCGCAAGAATCAAGTGCTCGTAGGCTATGTACCCGGGGTCTATGTTTATTGTCCTCTTGCCGGTTATGGAAAAGGTTCTTTCGAGCTTAGTAGTGAATACCTTTATGTCCGCTAACTCATCCCGCCTTATCAGCTTTCTGAAGCTGATGATTTTTCTGGAAAGGTCTTTTCCCATCTCCTCTTCGTAGTATGAGGTAAATTGAAAGGGCAACCGGTCACTGATGAAGTCGATGTCGCCGAAGCTGTCCCTGAGTCTTTCTATGCATTCATCGATCTTAGCATTCTGGCTGTATATAAGACCGATGATAAGCTTAACCGGGCGCGGTTCTTGAAGCTCACTCATACCGTAAAAAGCATCAACTATAGACATACTTTGTCAAGAAATAAAGGGATGCCCCAGGCCGGTTAATCTGTTTCCTTGAAATTTGACCCAATTACACTTATCCTATTTGCCGAGTTTAAGGCGATGGATAATCGAATGCCGAGTAATAAGTTGTTTTCTCTCCTTACTCTTGCTTTCATTCTGGGGCTATCCGCCTGTGTCGGTGCTTCCAAGTCTCCGTCGTCTGGTTTAAAGCTGCCTTCCACTTCCCCGGCCAAGGTTGTTGATGGTTATCTGGACGCGCTGGGAAAATCGGATTTTGTGAAAACCTATGACTTCATATCACCGGGATACGCCGGCAATTTAGACAAGGAGAGCTACCGGATAACCATGGAGCAAGGGCTGGTAAAAAAATACAATTGGAGCTTGCTAGATTTTGAGATCAAGGGAGTTAGAATAGTGGGCAGCCAGGCTTTTGTGGTTGCGGAGCTTGGAGTGCAATTCAAACCCCTTAACTCTGAGAATCAGGTTCAAAGAAAGATAGAAATTCAGTACGTCCTGGCTGCCTTGGATAATAAGTGGAAGATTACCTCTGGTAACTGCATCTCAAACTGCCAGGCGCTGGATGATACGACCAGCCAAGGTCTCGGGCCCGGCAACTTTAAGAGCTTAGAGTTTAAATAAATGATAAAAGTGGCTATTACCGGCGTTGCCGGAAGGATGGGAGGGAGAATATTCTCCCTACTTCAACTAGAAGAGGGGATAGAGGTAGTAGGGGTAACCGAAAAAAAAGGACATCCGGACCTGGGAAAAGACGCTGGAGTTGTACTGGGAGCAGGTAAACTCAATTTGCTTATTTCCGATAGTATAGAGAACGCCGCCGATGAAGCGGACGCCGTTATCGATTTCACCAGCCCGGGAGCGACGCTTGAGCACGCCCAGTATGCTTCAAAAAGCGGAAAGCCGATGGTCATAGGTACTACTGGCTTGAGTCAGGATGAAAGAGGCAAGATCGAGGAACTTGCCCGCAGTTTTCCTTGTGTAATTTCTCCCAACATGAGTGTTGGAATCAACGTCCTGTTCGAGGTTTCAAAAAGGGTTGCCGCTTATCTTGGGGATGAATTTGATGTGGAGATAACCGAGGTTCATCATAGACATAAGGTTGATTCACCTAGCGGCACTGCAATCAGGCTAGGAGAAGAGATTGCCGAGGCTCTGGGGAGGGATTTTAAAAAGGTAGCCCGGTTTGGGAGGTATGGCCAGGCCGGGGAGAGAAAAAGGGAAGAGATAGGGATACAAGCCGTGCGCGGAGGGGATGTAATTGGGGAGCATACGGTCTTTTTTTTGGGAGATGGTGAAAGAATCGAGCTCACCCACAGGGCAACTAGCCGAGACAATTTTGCCAGAGGAGCAATCCGAGCAGTAAGGTGGGTTGTGGGCAAACCTCCCGGAATTTACA
Organism: Thermodesulfobacteriota bacterium; assembly: GCA_035559815.1. Taxonomy (NCBI): domain Bacteria; kingdom Pseudomonadati; phylum Thermodesulfobacteriota; species Thermodesulfobacteriota bacterium. The sequence goes on along the minus strand of DATMAT010000034.1, from coordinate 98,642 downwards.
CCATGAGAGATGTTCTGGGGATCTAATTAATTGCGGATTTGGGGTTTCGGATTGCGGATTTAAAGGATAACTAATGTTCAATCCGAAATCCGCAATCTGCAATCCGAAATCATTCACTAAATATGTTTAAGTTCGAAATTATAAAAAAAGACAAAGATACGGGTGCAAGGGCAGGAAGGATTCATACCCCTCACGGCACGGTGGCGACCCCGGCATTTATGCCCGTGGCCACTCAGGGATCGGTAAAGGCGATGACACCGGATGAGATGGAGGACATGGGGTTCGAGCTGCTGGTGGTTAATGCCTATCATATGTACTTGAGACCTGGTCATAAGAAGGTGGAGGAGCTGGGGGGGATACACCGGTTCATGGGATGGAATCGTTCCATTCTGACCGATAGCGGTGGGTTTCAGGCGCTTAGTCTCTCTAAAGTCAGGAAAATCAGGGAAGACGGTATACTCTTTCGTTCTCATCTGGATGGCAGTGAGCATTTCTTGAGTCCGGGTATATGTGTGGAGATACAGGAAGCCTTGGGAACCGATATCATGATGTGTTTGGACGAATGTCCTCCGTTTCCCTCGTCTTATGAATATATGGAAAACTCGGTCCAACTGACTACACGCTGGGCCAGGCTCTGTAAAGAGGCGAGGAAGGACCAAGAGAGGGCGCTCTTCGGAATCATTCAAGGAGGCGTTTACTCATCGCTCCGGGAGAGATCGGCTTGTGAGCTATTGGAGATAGGCTTTGACGGCTATGCCGTGGGAGGTTTGGGCATAGGTGAATCTAAGGAGGAAACATATGAAATCGCTTATAAAACCTTGTCCCATCTCCCTCCGGATAAGCCCCGGTACCTCATGGGGCTGGGGATGCCCGAGGATATCGTGGAAGCGGTGTCGATGGGGGTTGACCTCTTTGATTGTGTACTCCCCACCAGGAATGCTAGAAACGGCACTCTCTTTACAAACCACGGAAAAATGGTTATAAAAAATGCCCAGTACGGAGAGGACGAGACTCCTGTTGACCAAGATTGCCAATGCTACACCTGCAGGACGTTTTCCAGAGCGTATCTCCGGCATCTATATCAGGCTAAGGAGATACTGGCCTCCCGTCTTCTTACCCTTCATAACCTGCACTATTACGGATGGTTGATGAGAGGGATAAGGGAAGCTCTGATGAGGGGGGAGTTCTCCGGTTTTAAATCAATACTCCATTCTAAGGGAGGTTCAGAATAATCTTGCAAATCATAATTTTAATTCTACCGGTCTTGGTATTTTTGGTAGGGTGTCCGATGCCTCAAGGAGGAGAAGGAGGCGCTGCCGGTTCTCCTATCGCTGCTATCCTTCCGTTCGTATTAATCTTCGTGCTGTTTTATTTCTTGATCCTGAGGCCCCAGCAGAAACAGGGCCGGGAAAGGCAGGAGATGCTCAAGAACCTGAAAAGGGGAGATACAGTGATTACCTCTGGCGGCATATATGGGAGGATTCTGAATATCACCGGAGACGTCATCACGCTCGAGATTGCTAAGGGGGTTAACGTGCGGCTCTCCCGCGCCGGTGTATCGGGCTTGGCCGCTCAAGATGAAGAAGAGAAAAAGGGAAAGGAGGAAAAATCCGAGAAATGAGAAGGGCCTCTAGAGGATGGATCACCGTCATACTGGTAATAACTTTTCTCTCCATGATTTTTATGATGCCCACTTTCTTGGGTGACAAGCTACCTAGCTGGTGGGGTAAGATTTTCCCCGACCGCGGAATCAGGCTAGGGCTCGATTTAAAAGGAGGGGTTTTTCTCCTCCTCGGCGTGCAGGCCGATAAAGCGGTAGAGCATGAGCTCTCAAACATGAAAGAGTCTATAACCGATGAGCTGAATAAAGAACAGGTCCTGGTGAAGGGATTCGACAACCATGATAAGACGCTCACTATCAGTTTTTTCTCTAAGGACGACCTGGAGAAAGGAAGGGTTATAGAGTCTAACTACAAGGATATTGCCGATATTAGCGAGAATAACCTATCTCTTAGTCTCACGCTCAAAGATAGATACATTACCGAATTGCAAAGAAGAGCCATCGACCAGGTGAAGGAAACGATAGAAAACCGGGTGCTGGAGTTTGGTTTAGTCGAGCCGATCATACAGCGAGCAGGTGCCGATAGAATCTTAATTCAAGTCCCCGGAGCTTCCGCCGCAGACCGGGAAAGGATAATAAACATAATAAAACGCGCCGCTGTGCTCGAATTCAAGATTGTAAAGGATGCCGGCCCGACCGAGGAAACCCTTCTTGCCAAGTACAACGTTACCACCCCTGAAGAGCTTGCTTCTCAAGGGCTCCAGCTTCATCCTGGCGATACCGGTCAGGAGAATGAAGAATTCTTCATAACCGAGAGCGAGGCTCAGGTAACCGGGCAGTATCTATCCGACGCCAGACTGATATTCGACGAGTTTGGACGGCCGGCTGTAGGATTCAGCTTTAGGGGAGAAGGAGCCAGCCGGTTCGGACAACTCACCGGGGAAAACGTGGGACAGAGGCTGGCCATCGTGCTCGACGGAACGATTAAGTCGGCCCCGGTCATTCAGGAGCGGATCTCGTCTCAGGGGAGAATTACCGGGAACTTCTCCGTCGACGAGGCAAAGGATTTGGCTCTAGTGCTTCGCTCCGGGGCGTTGCCTGTTCCGGTAGATGTCGAACAAGAGCAAACCGTCGGCCCCTCGCTGGGTAGGGATTCGATCGAGAAGGGAAAGCTATCTATGATCGTAGGGGGCGTTGCTGTTCTCCTCTTCATGATCGTATTCTACAGGCTTCAGGGAGTAGTGGCGGATACTGCCCTTATCCTTAACATGTTGTTTATACTCGGATTTCTCTCCTCTTTCGGGGTAACACTCACCCTTCCCGGTATTGCCGGTCTGGTCCTGACCATGGGGATGGCTGTGGACGGAAACATAATCATTTTCGAGAGAATCAAGGAGGAACTGAGAGTAGGAAAGTCCCCCCTGGCGGCCATCGAGGCGGGATACAGCCGATCCCTCTGGACGGTGTTAGATTCGAACATAACTACCCTTCTCACCGGACTCATACTATTTTGGTTTGGCACCGGACCTATTAAGGGCTTTGCGGCAACTCTTTGTATAGGAATAATTTCCACCGTCTTCAGCAATGTGATCGTGGCGCGGGTAATAACCGACCTGATTTACGGAGAGAAAAAGGTGGAGGCCTTGAGCATATGATGAAATTGAGAAGAGAATCCAGGAGTCAGAAGTCAGAATACGGAAGAAAACTTCCGGCTCCTGACTTCCGGCTTCTGAATTCTTTTGAAAATCAGGAGGTTTTAGTAACTTGGACATAATCAAACCCGGTACGTACATTGATTTTGTGGGTAAGATGAAGAAGGCGGTTTTTATCTCGTGGGGGTTGATTCTTATAGGTATTATCTCATTCGTTTATCATAAAGGCCCGAACTGGGGTGTGGAATTTGTCGGTGGGACGGAGGTACATATACAATTTGCAAAAGAAATAAAATCGGACCAGATAAGAAACATACTCAGCTCCTCTGGATACACCGCCGAAGCTGTCCAGCAACTGGGGTTGCCCCAGGATAACGATTATCTCATAAGGTTTTCTCCCAAGGTCATAGCTTTCGATAAGATCCAGGAACTGCAGAACAAGCTTGAAGACCTGATTAAGAACGTTCCTGAATTTCAAGGAGCCAGCATTCTTAGGATAGATTACATCGGTCCCAATGTCGGCAGGGAGCTTATACAGAAGGCAGTAATATCGGTCTTGCTTGGTTGTGTGGGGATACTTTTATACCTCATGATCAGGTTTGAGTTTGAATATGCATTGGGTGCGGTTATTGCGATCGTTCACGATGTATTGATAACCCTGGGGGCAATCTCCATAATGGATAAGGAGTTTACCTTGGCCATTGTCGCCGCGCTCCTGACGGTGATCGGTTATTCGGTGAACGACACGATCATCATCTTCGACCGAATCAGGGAAAATTTGAGAAAAGCCACGAAGATTGGATTTAGACAGCTCGTGAATGAAGCGGTCAGTCAGACCTTGTCCAGGACAATTTTGACCGGATTAACCGTTTTCCTTGTCCTAGCCGCTCTCTTTCTACTGGGAGGCGCGGTAATCCATGATTTTGCGTTTACGCTCATCGTGGGTGTAATTGTCGGTACCTATTCCTCAATATTTGTGGCCAGTGCCTTTGTGATTTACTGGAAGCACAGGAAAGGGGTGCTCACCTAGAGCTAGGCGACTGAATGAATTTGATATTGGTACGGTTAGGCAACCTCTTTTGACTTATCGGATTTTAGTATCGAACTTACTTGTTCAAGAGTATTTTTATCCGCTAGCAGAAGCATCCTATCACCAGGTTCAATGATCGTCCCACCGGCTGGGACGATGAATTCGTTCTTTCGGTTAATCAACATAATCAGCGTGTTCGGGGGTAGGCCTAATTCTACAATTTGTTTACCGATGGCTGTCGAATCATCTGGAATTTCCAACTCGGCCATCTCCGCTTTAATATTCTCAGCAGGCTCAAATTCAATCGGATATTTGGGCTTCTCCGGAATCGGCTCGTCTACCTTAAGGAGCCTGGCAATGAGCGGTATGGATGTCCCCTGAATAAGAGCAGATGTAAGCACGATGAAGAAAACCAGGTTGAAAATCATCTCAGCCTGGGAAACCCCGGAAACCAGGGGAAAGGTAGCCAGAATAATCGGAACCGCTCCCCGTAGCCCAACCCACGAAATCATGGTTTTTTCTCTGATATTAATTTTGGCAAACAGCAGGGTGAGAAATACGCTTGCCGGACGGGCTACAAAAATTAGGAATAACGATAATAACATTCCCACCCCTATAACCGGCACAAGGTGTGACGGGAAGACTAAGAGACCAAGTGATAAAAACATGGTGATTTGCATAAGCCAGGCTAGTCCGTCGTGAAATCTTATCAAACTTTTCTTATGGATGAAGTTGCTGTTCCCCGCGACCAGTCCGGCGATATATACCGCAAGAAAGCCATTACCACCTAAAGATGCAGTCGCTCCATAGGTGAAAAGAACTAATGCCAGCGTCAACGCCGGATAGAGACCTTCATATTGCAGTCTCGAATAATTGACCACTAAAATAATTCCTCTGCCAATGGCATAACCCATTAAAGCGCCGAGAGCGATTTGTTGTATAAACATCGGAACCAAATCAAGCACGGATTCGGTAGGGTTAATCAAGAGACTAATTAGGCCGATGGTTAAAAGGACAGCCATCGGATCGTTACTTCCCGATTCCAGCTCCAACAGTCGCTTTAGTTGTTCTTTTAGGCTGACGTTTCTTGATCTCAACACAGCGAAGACGGCGGCAGCATCTGTTGAAGAAACTATTGCTCCCAGCAATAAGCCTTCGAGTAAGGAGAAGTCCAGTACGAATGCGGCAAAACATCCGACAAGCAAAGCCGTGATTAATACACCAAGAGTTGAGAGGGAAAGTCCCTTCCATAACACCGGGCGGATGCTTGACCAATCTGTATCAAGTCCGCCGGCAAAGAGTATGAAAGACAAAGCCGTAACCCCCAGGGATTGAGCCAGCCAGGGATTATCAAACTCGATGCCTCCCGGTCCCTCCGAACCGGCAAGCATTCCTACTAGTAGAAAGAGTAGTAAGGCTGGGACGCCTATTTTATCCGAAGCCTTGCTGGCAAGTATGCTCAGTAATAGTAAGATGGAGGATCCTAATAGTAAGATTTCTATAGAGATCATTGGCTAAACCTCTGATTTTCCTGAGTCTATACTTTCACATAAAAATCTATTTGAGAGTAAATGGTCGCCTCAGTAGAAAAGTACTCGAAACCCGTGTGTGGTCTTTTTTACCGTAATAATTTCTCGGCAGTTTGCTTTGTTATTCTTTTTTGACACAAACTTTCTAAGCTTAATTTCTACTGGGTTGTCAGGGTTCTCTGTTCTAGTTTAGCATAATTCTGATTCAACATTTCCTTGGAGTAGATTCAAAAAAGTTGCATCCAAGAAGTCTTTGAGTATACCGGAGATACTAAGATAAAAACAGCCGAGTTACTAAGCATTCGAATTACCACAGTTTGTGCAAAGTGGATTTGACAAAAATGGCAAATATACTATGCTAAACAACCTTAAAATGCAATCGCCGAATTCTCCACAAAAGGAAAAGCGGGGGAACCAGGATTTAGGGGCGAATCATCCAGAAGCGATGTAGGGTTAATCCTTCCGACCCGAGCCCGTCAGCTAACCTCGTAGGCGTTGTCAGGAGGAACAAAATGAAAAACCCTTTGCAAATTCACTCAGGGATGAAAGTGGAGTACATTTCTTCATTCCTGTCCCAGCCAATCTCCAATATAAGGTGATCATTTCTGGGCGGCTCTCCATGCGATACATAATATCTTGGGGATCATACCTATCATGATGATTCCCGCTTTGAGCAACTCCATTCTCGGTTTAGGCAAATGCGGAATCATGTGTCTAGGATTCTGCTTGAGCCTGATCAACTTTCTTTTAGCATGTGGAGAATAAATTATGCAGAGAATAGATGTATTACTTGATCTTTTGGTGATGTTTTTGGTTTTGATTGTTGCGACTCTTCTAGTGAAACCATTCGGTACTTATATGGCTAGGGTCTATCAGGGTGACCATACATTTCCAAGCCCGGTTTTTAGGCGTTCGGAAAATCTGGTTTATAGAATAGCGGGCATAAGAAGCGATGAAGAGATGGATTGGAAGGGCTACGCTCTGGCAATGCTTACTTTTAACGGTTTGGGGATACTGATACTCTTCGGAATCCTCATACTTCAGGGGGTTCTTCCACTTAATCCACAGAGGTTTCCTGGATTTACCTGGCATCTGGCTCTGAATACCGCCGTCAGCTTTGTCACGAACACAAACTGGCAGGCTTATAGCGGCGAATTGGCTGTGCAAAACTTCTTTTCGGATGCGACTGGAATTTGCATTGTAATTGCTTTAATTCGAGGCTTTGCTCGGAAGTCGGCCTAGAGTATAGGCGATGGAACGGGTGGGGATATGGCATGAATCGCTGGTGCTTTTTATTCGAACCTGAACGAGCTAATATGCTCTGGAATTAGATTTAGATCTTTGGCGTAGAAATTCGATTATGCCCGGCAGGAAGGATATTATAATGATGGCCAGTATGACTATCTCAAAATTTTTCTTGATGAAAGGAATGTTGCCGAAGAAATAACCGGCGAGCACAAAAGTCACAATCCAGACAATTCCTCCCGTGATGTTGTAGATAGTAAATCTCTTGTAGGTCATACTTCCTATACCCGCCACAAAGGGGGCAAAGGTGCGTAGTATTGGTATAAATCGGGCAATGATAATGGTCTTTCCGCCGTATTTTTCGTAGAACTGATGTGTCCGTTCCAAGTATTCTTTGTTAAGAAAGCGTGATTTCTCCTTGGTAAATGCCTTCGGGCCGATAAAGTGCCCTATCCAGTAATTCACGTTATCACCCAGTATTGCGGCGATGCTGAGAAGAATAACTAAAAGAACTGGATCTAGCGAGCCGAGAGCGGCGAATGCTCCTGCGGCGAAAAGAAGCGAGTCCCCTGGGAGGAAAGGAGTTACTACTAGCCCTGTTTCGCAGAATATAATGAGAAAAAGAATAACATAGGTCCAGGTGCCGTAAGTCCTTATTATCAAATCGAGATATTTATCAAAGTGCAGTAAGATGTCGATAACGTCTTTTATAAATTCCATAAACTAGCCTCATATCCGATTTTATTATCTATGGAGCGTTTTGAAGTTTACTGTTCAAGATAGGTATTTAGATAACGTGTTAAACAACGGAGCCGGTAAATACTACCACAAAATATCCACTGATGAAGAAATTGCTGAAAGATTTGGATTAATATATTTTCCCAGGTAAATAATAATGAATGGATTATCTGGTCTTTATCGTATTCATAATTATTGCATTCATAGGTCTTGCCTCTCTTCTGTTTGGCCTCCCCGGCACTTTCATTATCCTGGCCGATTCCATTCTTTACGGATGGTACAAGGGATTTAACGAGATTACCACAAAGGTTATAATAGTCCTGGCGGCTTTAGCTCTCCTAGGAGAACTGCTGGAGTTTTTTCTGGGTATAGCCGGAGCAAAAAAAGAGAGGGCCAGTAAGAGTGCAATCGTCGGCTCTATCGCTGGCGGGATTATCGGCGCTATCCTGGGTGCGCCTTTTCTTTTTGGAATCGGCTCGGTCATAGGGGCGTTCTTGGGGGCATTCGCCGGGGCTTTCTTTGTCGAGCTTCTCAAGAAAAAGGGCTTCGACCAGGCCATACAATCAGGACGAGGGGCTTTCTTCGGAAGGGTGTTTGGAACGATCACAAAGGGGGCTATAGGAGTGGCCATGATCGCCATAACCGTAGTTTCGGTGGCAGGGAATTAGGGTTTTTCTAACCATTAAGACAGAAAGACACGAAGGAGGAATATGAGGAATCCAGAAGCCAGGGAGTCAGAATTCAGAATTTTTCCTACTAGCTACTGCCTACTGAATTCTTGTTTTTGTGTCTTAGTGCTTTTGTGGCTAAAAACTAGGAGTCTAGGATGAAAGAAAAACTAGAAGGAATAAAAACCGAGGCGGAGAATGAATTAAACTCAGCCGTCGATGAGCATGCCCTTCAAAACGTGAAGGCGAAGTATCTGGGGAGGAAGGGTGCTATAACCGAGATGCTTAAAGGAATGCGTGACGTTCCGGCATCGGAGCGGCAGCAGATGGGACAGCTCATAAACGAGGTTAAGAACTTCATCGAGAACCTCTTTGAAAATAGGTTAGAGGAGATCAAGGAGGATAAGAAAAGGCACATACTTCTCACCGAACGTGTGGATGTCACCCTTCCCGGAAGGGGGTTTCCACTAGGAGCGAAACACCCTATAACCCAAGTCATGGAAGAAATCATTACTATATTCGAGAGGATGGGGTTTGAGGTGGCTGAAGGGCCGGAGGTGGAGCTCGATTACTATAATTTCGAGGCGCTCAATATTCCCAAGGACCATCCGGCCAGGGACATGCAGGATACTTTCTATATCTCCGACGAGATCGTCTTACGAACGCATACTTCTCCCGTTCAGGTCAGGGTGATGGAAAAGCAGAAACCACCGGTGAAGATAATAGCGCCGGGCAAGGTTTATAGGTGCGACAGCGACGTTTCCCATTCACCCATGTTCCATCAGGTAGAAGGGCTCTTAGTCGATGAGAATGTGAATTTCGGACATCTAAAAGGAGTGCTTAATGAATTCGTAAGGCATATGTTCGGTTCTAATATTGGAGTCAGGCTGAGACCGAGCTTCTTTCCTTTTACCGAGCCAAGTGCCGAAGTGGATATTCAATGCGTATTTTGCCAGGGCAAGGGATGCCGGGTGTGCAAAAACTCCGGCTGGCTGGAGATAGGGGGGTGCGGGATGGTGGACCCGGAGGTATTCAAGAGCGTTAACTACGACCCGGAGCGATATACCGGTTTTGCCTTCGGGATGGGAATCGAAAGAATTGCCATGCTTAAATTCGGTATAAACGATATCCGGTTGTTTTTCGAGAACAGCGTCAGGTTTCTCAGGCAATTCGTCTAGGTTATAGACGAGCGGGATTCTCCCAGAAATTCTTTCCGAAGATTATATAGAGAACATTCCGGCAATCGCTAAGTTGATTAAAAGATAGTTTGATATCCTTTGATTGAGAGAATCGAATGTATCCTGTGTGAATTCTGCGAAACATTCTTACACGGCGGGCCATTCTAGACCGTACCTTCCATTTTTCGGACTGGATTTAACCTGGGTTGGAAAGCACTATCTACCTATAGGTAGAGGGCAAAATTGTCAGTACGGCAAATATTAAGCAGGAATCCTCCGCTTGGTCATTCCCACGAAAGTGGGAATCCAGAATATTAAAAAATGGATGCCCGATTAATGCATTCGGGCATGACAGCGGTGTGTGGCAATGACGGAAGGCAGGACTTTCTAATCCACTATATTTTCATTCCGAGCACATTCATCCTTCGGTTACACTCAGGGCATGCTTCACTCAGTGTAAATTCCATCGAAGTACTCCTAACCACTGCGAGCGAATTGAGCCATATCTTGCGACTGTAGGGGCACGCTGCAGCGTGTCGCTACTACAGCTATCGCCACTGTAATTGTTACAATAGAGAATTTGACTGGGAAAAAGGGGCACGTCTCCTTTTATCACGTATCTTAAATTAATTCATAATTTAATTCATAGTTAGTAGGCCAGGGATGACTGTAGTGAGATCCGGAGCATGTTACTTTCTCTCCCCAGAGCGACGTATATCGTATCCGGTGATAGATTTACTTTTCTCTGCCATCGAGTCGACGTATTCTTTGTCGACTAGGCCGGCCATGTACGCCTTGGATATCCTCATAAGGGCTATCTTGGCTGTTGCCTCATCTATCATCTGTCCGGTCTTCGGGTCGAACATGGAGCCGCCGCCCATTTCATGATAGAAACCGAGCTGGTATTTTGCTTCCTCAATTTGCTTCTTGGTGGGGGTATAGCACTCGTTTGCGATTTGCGCCTGCTGAGGATGGATTACCCAGGTTCCGTCCATCCCGATGGCTGCGGCGCCCTCATTCTTTCTTCTGAGGCCTTCGTCGATTTGCTTCACCACTTCCGGCGGGTCGTCTTTTCTCCAAATCTTTAGGTAGACGTTATCAATTGCGTGGAGCCCCGCCGCTTTGGCCGCGGTAACCGTGGCTTTCTTCTCGTAGTAAAAGACCTCGTTCTGCCTATCCAGCAGTAAGTCGGGGTCGGCGCCCAGTTCCGCCGCATAATCGGCAATTCCGAAGATTAGGCCGGCCATCCTCGGTGAGGCGGTGGCTATTTCGTAGGCGTATTCGAGTGCTCGCGGTCTTTCGATGAGGGTTTCTATTGCCACCTTCGTTTTCCAACCATATTTTGCTTCTAACTGGTCTAATAGGTCTGAAACCAGCTTTACATCCTCGGGCCCGTAGATTTTGGGAATTATTACGCCGTGAAACTTATCCACTGCGCCGCTCATCACCGCTTCCATATCCCCATAGAAAAATTCGGACCGGAGGTTATTCGGTCTCACGGTGACGACCTTCTTTCCAAAGTTTATTGTGTTAAGTGCTTCCACCATAACCTGCCTGCTCTTATCTCCCTTGAATTCATAGGGACAAGCATCCTCCAGGTCGGCCATCACATGGTCGACCGGGGATTTCACCGGGTCTGCCGCATTCTGGTGTAATTTTAAATTGTGTCCAGGATAGGTTAGCTCGGTCCTGGGAACAACCACCCTGGCTCCTCCATCTAAGACGAACAAGATAATCCCCTCCTTAATTTATTAATACCAGTTAGCCACCGATAACCACGAGTTTTCACGGATAGAATGATTCAAGACTTCGTCGTGAGCTCAGTCGAACGATGCATGATCCATGACTTATCGTGCATCCTGCATCTTGAATCCTGCATCACAAAGCTCAGTTTTTACCAATGTATCTTTTCATCTCAATTCTTGGTCGGGTAATGAATTTCTTTTTAACTTAATTCAATAAGTCGTCTGGCTATAACCTCGTGCTGAATCTCAGTGGTGCCCTCAAACAAACTTATTACCCTTCCGTCTCTCCAGTATCTCTCCACCGGATATTCCTTGGAATACCCGTAGCCTCCGAAGATCTGCATTGCCTCCCTGGTCACATATTCGACCATCTCCGCGGCGATAACCTTGGCCATACCCGCTTCCAGGTCACAGCGTTTGCCCGTATTCTTCATGTCACAGGCGTAGTAAACCAGTTGTCTGGCCGCTTCGAGCCTGGATGCCATCTCCGAAAGCTTCATCCTTATGGCTTGGAAGTTGCAGATAGGCTGGCCAAATTGAGTGCGCTCTTTGGAGTATTTTAGTGCGGCTTCAAAGGCGGCCTGCGCCACCCCGACGGCGCGGGCGGCGGTTTGGATTCTGGCCGATTCGTAGGTGGACATCAATTGATAAAAACCCTTGTTCTCTTCGAGACCGATCAGGTTTTCGGCCGGGACGTAGCATTCATCGAAGCTCAAGGCGTAAGAACGCATGCCATGATAGCCCACGGTAGGAATAGGCCCTCCCGAGATGTTCGGGTGTTTTATCTCATCCCCTGCTTCCTTTTCTACTAAGAAGATGCTTAGCCCACGGTGCCTCTTGGATATGTCCGGGTCGGTACGGGCTATTACCGTGAGTAGATGGGCCCGATTGGCAAAAGTGCACCAGGTTTTTTCTCCGTGTAGCACGTAACCGTTCCCCTTCTTAGTGGCGCGGAGCTTCATGCCTCCGGTATCCGAACCGGAGTCGGGCTCGGTAAAGGCAGCGGCGGTCATGAGTTTTCCACTAGCAATGCCCGGAAGATACTTCTTTTTTTGCTCCTCCGTTCCATGCATAAGAAGTAAGGTGCCGGTGATAATGCTCCTGGTCATTACACTTCCCACACTCAGCCATCCTCGGCTTAGTTCTTCTGCGACGATAGCCATGCTTATATAATCTAACCCTGCCCCGTCATACTCCGGGGGAAATATCAACCCGAAGTAGCCAAGCTCGGCCATTTTATGGATGATATCTCCAGGAATTTCCTTATTTTGACGGTCTAATTCCTGTGCAACCGGTATAACTTCTTCGTCTGTGAATTTGCGGACGGATTTTCTTATCTCCTCGTGGTCCTCGGTTAGTAGCGGCATAAGTTGTCCCTCTGGCTGTTTAAAGCTTCGGACTCGGCTTTTTTATCTGGCTGGCTCTGGTCACGGTTTGCCATTCTTTTTTCGATTGAATATCGGAATAGGGTATGAAGCTAGAACTCAGTCGCCATTATATAACCCTTTTTTAAAAACCTTGTCAACGACGGTAGGCGTTCGGAATAAAAATGAAAATTACAAGCTGATGGAATTTATCTTATTTTTTTCTGGCCATAGCTTTCTCGGTTCCCACCAATGTCAAGGGAGAATGATACCAACCGGCTTTCCACTCTCCTTTAATGGCCAGAGCTTCTATTTCATCCTGACTGACTATGACTAGGACTCCAACATATCCACTTTCGTCTATAAATGGATTACCAGTCTTTATATTTGGTATTTTCTCGGGCCCACATTTCCAACGTTCTGGAGATAGCTTAAGCAGTTCTATGCATTCTGTGAACTCCAGTCTGTATCTGGGCTCTTGTCCGTCTAGATTTTCGGCGTTCATCTCCATGTACCATATTTCTGCCATTTACCTTACCTCCATACGTTATTAAAATATGTGTAACAAATTCTAAGCACAAATTCAACAACTGAAGTTTAAGGATGGCTAAAGATGCTTGAGTGCTTTCTTTCCTATGTCTGTTCGGTAATAGAGCACTTCACAATCTATTTTTTCGACCGCTTTGTAAGCTAGATTAATGGCCTCGCTGATCGTACTACCCAGTGCAGTAACCCCGAGCACCCTTCCCCCATCTATCACTATTTTACCGTTCTCAAAAGCAGTCCCGGAATGAAAAACAAAGACTCCGTCGATGACTTCTACGTTTTTAATACCCTTGATCTCAATCCCCTTTTTGTAATCACCGGGGTAGCCGCGCGAAGCCATCACTACACAAACGGACGATTCATCCTTCCAGTCGATTACCTGTCCGGATAACCTCTCGTCTATAACCGCGTTGATTAAAGGGACTATGTCTGACTTCATCCTTACCATCAAGGGCTGTGCCTCCGGGTCCCCAAACCGGCAGTTAAATTCCAGGACGCTGGGCTCTCCGTCTTTAATCATCAGCCCTGCATAGAGAATACCCTTGTACTTTCGGCCTTCTTCTTTGAGGGCGTTCACAGCCGGTATCATGATCCTTTCCATGATTTTCTGGCGTACCTCTGCCGTAACCACTGGGGCAGGGGAGTATGCACCCATTCCTCCAGTGTTTGGTCCTTGGTCTCCGTCTAAAAGGGCCTTGTGGTCCTGGCAAGACTCCATGGGAAGCACGGTATCTCCGTCGGTGAAGGCCAAAAATGAGGCCTCTTCCCCCTCCATAAATTCCTCTATAACCACTCTATCCCCGGCCTCCCCAAAAATTTTACTCCTCATCATAGCGTCAAGGGTCTCCACCGCCTCTTTCTCTGTCCGGCATATTACCACTCCTTTTCCGGCGGCCAACCCGTCTGCCTTTACCACGAGAGGCGGCTTGACCTCTTTTACCCATCTCACCGCATCCTCAAAATTATAGAACGTGGAGTAGAATGCTGTGGGGATTTTGTATTTTCTCATAAGGTTCTTGGCGAACACCTTGCTGCTTTCTATCTCCGCCGCCGCCTTCGTCGGCCCGAAGATCCTGAGCTTTTCTTCCAGAAATCTATCGGTTATGCCGAATGCCAGCGGCAGTTCCGGGCCTACTATAGTCAGGTTGATTTCCTCAGCCCTGGTGAAGCGTACCAGTCCGTCAATATCCGAGACCTTGATATTCACACACTCTGCGTGTCTGGAGATACCGGCGTTTCCCGGTGCGCAATAGACCCGACTGACAAGAGGGCTCTGCCTTATCTTCCAGCATAGGGCGTGCTCCCTCCCTCCTCCACCAATTACCAGGACTTTCATAAAATGCCACCCCTCCTCTTAAAGTAGCATTTTCTAATTTACCTGAAAAAAAGAAACTTATAAGATTCTATCGAGCAATTTACTAAATTATCAATTAGCGGGATATGTTAATTTCAAATCGCGGATATCGTGTGATTGATTAGCCTCGAACATCAAGAGGAATTATTTGCTCAAAAGGGCTTCGTTCTTAGATGTTCGACTTAAGCACCGAATATAAGCTGCTGCTTGAACAGGCTATTCTCTTTCCTTCTTATCCTTTGGCTTTCTTTTCCAATTTTCGATTACTACCTGTCTCGCCCTTCCTATTGCCAGCGCCCCGGGGGGGACGTCTTTGGTTATGGTTGAACCTGCACCGGTGGTGGCTCCCCGGCCTACCCTTAGTGGGGCAACGAGCATGGTGTCGCTTCCGATGAAGACCTGGTCCTCAATCAAGGTTTCGTGCTTTTGGAAGCCGTCATAGTTGCAGGTAATTGTCCCCGCCCCTATGTTTACACCTGCTCCCACGGTGGCGTCCCCGATGTAGGAGAGATGAGGAACCTTGGAATTGAGCCCGATTCTCGATTTCTTTACCTCCACAAAATTTCCAATCTTAGCCCCGGAAAGTATTTTCGTCTGGGGGCGGAGATGGGCGAACGGACCTATAGTTACCTTGTCTTCGATATCGGCACCGGTTATGTACGAAGAGAACTTTATGGTGACTTCATTCCCTATTTTTGAATCCTCGATCCATACCGACGGGCCTAAGACGCATCCTTTTCCTATCCTAGTATGGCCATAGATGAATGTGTAAGGACGAATCACCGTATCGGTTCCGATTGAAACGTTTGGGGAGATATAGGTAGACTCCGGGCATACCATTGTCACGCCGGACAGCATGAGGCTATGGTTTATTCTTCTTCTGAGGATTTCCTCGGCCTCTGCCAGATCGGCTCGGGTATTCACTCCCAGTAGCTCTCTATTATCGGCTACGACGAAACCCTTTACCTTTTTCCCCTGGCTGGAAGCGATGTTGACCACATCCGGAAGATAATACTCCCCTTGTTTATTCCCGGCTCCGATGCGTTCAAGCGCTCGCCAGAGAAAAGGAGATTCGACACAATAAGCGCCTGAGTTTATCTCTTTTAGTTTTTTTTCGCTAGGGGTAGCATCTTTTTCTTCTACCACCCTTAAGACTTCACCCTTTTGGCTCCTTACCACCCGTCCATACCCTTCGGTATCGTCGAGAATAGCGGTGAGAATGGACACGCTGGCCCTGCTTTTGTTGTGGCCGGTGATAAAGTTCTTTAAGGTCTTGGGGGTAATAAGGGGAAAATCACCGTTTAGTATAAGTACGTTGCCCTTAAACCCGGCTAACACCTTCCTGGCACAACTGGCGGCATGGCCGGTTCCCAGTTGCTCTTCCTGTAGAACCCACTCCACGTGCTTATCGGCAACTACCCCCTTGACTTTTTCTGCACCGTGTCCGACGACGAGCGCTATTTTTTTAGGATTTATTTTCATTACCGCATCCAGGACATAGCTTATCATCGGACGCCCCAGAATGGGGTGTATTACCTTCGGAAGTATGGATTTCATCCTTTTACCCTTGCCCGCGGCAAGAACAATCACAGCGACATCCATTTTATCACCTATGACCTCCCGTATTTATCCTCCAGTCTAACCACGTCTTCCACTTCCGGAGTGGATACCTCCAAAACATCGCAATCTTCGACCGCGGTCATGCGATGTTTGGTAAGGGGTGTAATCCTTATAGCTTCTCCCGGCAGAATCCTCAATGTTACTCTGGGTTTTCCCACTTCCTCGATCTCCAGTATCATCTCGCCGGTGTGGAGGTAAATAGTTTCATCCTTTACTTTATGGTATTGATAGCTCAGGCTGTGGCCCTTGTTTATATGAAGGATCTTTCCGACGTATTTATCCGTTAAAGCCCACCATATTTCATAACCCCATGGTTTCTCCACCGTTCTGATAATACCTGTACGCTTTTTGCTTTCTTCGGCCATATCGTCGATGTTGGATACTTGTTTTTGGTGCTAGATTTCAAGGGGGGATAGAAATAGTCAAACTTTTGAGAAGCTCCCTTGTCAAAAAGGAACATCGTCATCCGAGCCAAACGGCTCATCGCCGACCTCGAAATCATCAACGAGTCCTTCAGCGGTGGCGGAAGTTGAATCTGCTCTCTCTCCGGCGGGGCTTAGTATTTGCATGTTTCGGGCTACAACCTCTGTCGTCCACCTCTTTTTCCCCTCTTTGTCTTCCCAGGAACGGGTTCTGAGAGCTCCCTCTATATAAACCGTTTTCCCCTTGGATAAATACTCACCACATATTTCCGCCAGCCTTCCCCAGGCGACAACGCGATGCCACTCCGTTGACTCTACTTTGTTGCCGTCTTTGTTCGTCCTTACATCAGTCGTAGCCATGGTAAAGTTAGCCACGGCTTGACCGCTGGTGGTGTATCTTATCTCTGGGTCTCGTCCCAGGTTGCCAATTAGAATTACTTTGTTTACTCCTCTCATCTATCTCTCCCTATCCGGAAATGCTTGCATGGAATTTTATCATCATGGAGTGTAAAAATCTATAACATCGGGTTGATATAATTGTAATAGCCAGGAGTTAATCAAACGGACAACGCCTTAGCAAGTTGTGTCTAGTAGATTGATTTCACTTTTATAAATGTCACCCTGGAGCCCTTCTTATATGACGGAATCCACGAGCGGCTTACGTTGTCATGCTGAGCAAAGCGAAGCATCTAATACTATCTAGATTCTTCATCTTCGATTCAGAATGACAGCGTTGAAAGAGATACTTATGCTTACATTGACCGAAATCTCAAATTCTGACTATTACATATAAATACTAAAAAAGATTTCCGGCTATCGAAAGAAATTTATGCAGAACCCTTGCCGTTATTCCCCAAATCACGTAGTCCCGGTAGTAAAAAACGAAATCTTTTATCTGCATCTTTTGCTTCTCCACTATCCTGACCTCTACGTTTTTCTCATTTTTGAGATGGGAGATAGGGATCCATATGATTTCGGCTACCTCTTCATTCGGCCTTATCTCCGTATCTTTTGTCAAGAAGGCCACGTAGGGGGTGACGATGTAATGACTGCCCCGGGGGTTATTCGGGTTGAAATCGTCTAATTCGCCGATAACCCTCCCGCTTTCCCTCAGGTTTATCCCGGTTTCCTCAAAAGTTTCACGTATAGCAGTCTCTAGTTTGCTGCCGTCTTCCTCCTTCATCTTCCCTCCGGGAAAGGCCATATGTCCGGAAAATACGTCTTCAGAATTCTCCGGCCTCTTGATAAAAAGTAGCGAATAGTCGTTCTCTTCCGGTCTCAGTATTAGCATCACCGAGGCCGGGGTGAATATCCCCTCTCTGCTCGCCTTAACGGTCTTTCTGCCGTTAATTATTCTTTCCAACTCTTCTATAGTGTGTTGGTAAGTCAAACACTCACCCTGGATGAGACGCACGCCATGCGTCTCATCGAAATGAATCGAGTTTCAATGTCCTTGCTTGCTTTTCAGGCAGTCATCAAAAACTTTAAAGTTCTTCTCATCGAAAAGGACAAAATAAACCGTTTCGATATTTTGATATCTTTTAATATGGTCTATGACTGTGTCGATCATGACCCTAGCGCATTCAGCGACCGGAAAACCTCCTACCCCAGTCCCAATCGCTGGAAATGCAATGGTCCTAATTCCCTTCTCATCAGCCCTTAGCAGGCAATTCATAGTACACTCCCTTAAAGATTCTTCGGTTACCCGGCCGCCGAGGTGCATTCCGGCTGCATGAATTATGTATTTTGACTTTAATTTCCCCGCTCCGGTAATTACCGCCTGCCCGAGCGGGATGCGGCCGATGTTATCGCATTCTTCTTGAATTGTGTCTCCGCCTTTCTTTCTTATGGCCCCGGCGACCCCGCTTCCCAGAACCAGTTCCGTGTTGGCCGCATTCACGATTGCTTCTACTTCCATATCGGTAATATCGCCCTGCTTAATTATGATCCTGTCCCTCGACCCGCCCATAAGATATTCTCCAATCCATATTCTAAAGTAAAGATGGCAATTAGCCAACTAATCGCTTGACTTTTCCCGTAGAGCAATTACAAATGTAACCAAAAGTGAAGAAAACCATGAATCTAAGGACAAGCCTACTCTTGGCGGCTTATAGGCTGTTTCCTTTCCCCTTAGAGGGAAGTGCTGATATTGAGGGTGGGGACTTAGGTTACGATATATCTTGTGTAATAAACTTCTACGGAAGGATAAACATCCTGAAGAATGTCCTTCACAGTCTGGCCGAGCAGGATTTTCCCCAGGAGAGATTCGAGGTGATCTTGGTTGAGGACCGGGGAGGAAGCGATGAGGGCAAAAAGATTTCGGAGGTTTTTAAGCCAATGCTGCACAATGTGAGGTATTTTTCGCTCTCGGAGAACCATGGGCAGATGGGTTACTCCAGAAATTACGGGCTCTCCAAGGCTAAAGGAAGGCTGGTATTATTCCTCGACGATGATACGGTGATCTTGCAAAGGGACTTCCTCTCGAATTTAGTCGAAGAGTTCGAAGATTCCGGGGCTGATGCTGTCATACCCCGTGGTACTGCCAGTTATTGCGTGTTAGAGGGAAAGTATTGTTATCACCAGCCCTATTTCCCTACAAACCGTTGTATGGCTTACCGGAGGGATGTATTAAAAGAACTAAAAGGTTTTATCTCGGAGATAACCGGACAGGAGGACGTGGAGTTCGTGGTGAGGTTTATGGCCTCGGGCAGGAGATTTTATCAGTCTAATAGACTCAATTATCTTCATCCTCCACTCATAATGACCGACTCCAATAAGGCTCGGGCTGTCGGGTTATCCTTTGCCAAGCTAAGACACCGGTACCCGTTAATTATATGGCTCATGCTTCTGGCAAACGGGTCAAGGTATTTACCCCTTCTGCTATTCCCGATAAGTCAAAAAGTGAGAATGCAGGGCAGATTTAGCCTGGGGTTCTTGGTTGGCGTCTTTTACTCGATGATTGGGAGAAAAATCGAGTATAATTGAATGGTCATTGGTGATGAGTTATACAGGCATAATATATCTGGTCCCTGATCGATGCGGTGATACTGGCTAAATGGAGATATTCAAGAGGCTCTATCCATACAAAGATTTATTCTTTATCTATGTTTGGCGGGAATTCACCATTCGTTACCGTCATTCTATCATTGGGGTGCTATGGGCTCTAATTCAACCCCTGAGCATGATGGCGCTGCTTACATTTATTTTTACATACGTGATGGACATAAGAATAAAGGACTATCCTAAAGCGGTTTTCTTCTTAGCCGGTCTATTGCCCTGGACCTTTTTTTCATCATCTATTAATCAATCCATAAATAGCCTGGCCGGCCAGCACAGCCTGATCAGAAAAATATATTTCCCTCGCGAGATTATACCCATATCCCGGGTGCTGGCTGCTCTCTTTGATTTTTTCATAGCTTTTCTTTTGTTTCCCCTGATATTGTTCATACACAAGATCCCCATAACCTGGACCATGTTATGGGTTATCCCGCTGGTGATGCTGCTCTTTTTTTTCACCGTGTCGATGTCCCTCTTACTTTCCAGCATTAACGTCTATTATCGGGATGTGAGGCTGGCATCGGAGTTTTTCATCAGGCTCCTTTTTTTCGCTTCTCCTATCCTGTACTCGATCGACGGTCTCAGTATTAAACTCAAGCTCATTCTGCTTTTAAACCCCCTGACATTTATAATCGAGAATATGCGAAGGTGTATGATCGAAGGCCGGGGAGTGATTCTATGGCAGTTCGTTTTCGTCGGTGTCATCTTGGTTATTCTCTATTATATATCCTATAGATTTTTCATAAGGACAGAGCGGGCCTTCGCCGATGTCATCTGATACAGTAATTGAGCTCAAAGATGTCTGGAAGAAATACTCGGTAAGAGAGGTGCTCCATCGATCCCTGAGGGAAGACCTTATCAATAACCTTTTGGGTATAAATGATAGAAGGGATGCCAATGAGAACCTGAGGGAGGGGGAATTTTGGGCGTTGAGAGACATCAACATGTCTTTACGGAGGGGAGAGTGTGTAGGTTTATATGGGCCAAACGGTTCAGGGAAGACCACTATTATAAAGCTGATAGCGTCGGTTACCTATCCTAACCGGGGCGAGGTCATTGTCAGGGGTAGGGTTGCCCCGTTAATATCGGTTAGTGCAGGGTTTCATCCGGATTTAACCGGGAGAGAGAATATCTACATGAACGGTACCATTATCGGGATGACCATAAAGGAGATTAAGGAGAAAATAGAGGACATAATTGAATTTTCGGGGATTGGAAAACGATTCATCGACATGCCGGTGAAGAAGTATTCCTCGGGCATGAACGCGAGGCTGGGGTTTTCAATCGCCATCCATAGTGAGGCGGAGATACTGCTCTTGGATGAGATTCTTGCAGTGGGTGACGAGTCTTTTAAAGAAAAGTGCTTCGATAGAATTCAGGAAATAAGGAATAAAAAGACAATAGTTTTGGTATCGCATAATAAGCGCCAAATGCAGGAAATAGTGGATAGAACCATCTTTATTAAAGAAGGGGCAATAGTGGCGGAAAGCAATGGACAAAAATTGTCATAACTGACATTTTATGGCAATTGTAACCTGTTATTTGTACCTTATGAACTAAAGTTAACTAAACCATCAACTTACTTTATGAATAGCCTAATAGCAATAAATCCTTAACTTATTTCGCCAAGAGTAATCCAGGCTTGCTTGGGGCATGATACTTGCCACCTATAAGTGTCATCATAAATTATCAATGGAACAGGAATGATTGGAGGTAATCTAGAATGAGTTTATTTTCTTTTTTTCTTAATCATAGGTTAACAGCAGGTTTAATCTTCGGCCTAACCTTTTTCTCGTTTAGCCTTGGTTCTGACGTGTATCCGGAGACGCCACAGGCAAATAAAATTGATGAAAATAAAATTATTGTCTCACCTGAAAAGAGAGAACCTGATTACAGGACTCCTGCCATTCCCAGTGATACATCCTCTGGATATAAGGTCTTTATAGACCCGGAAACCGGAGAATTTATCGAAACCCCTGTGGAAGAAGAGGATATATCTGTTACCAGAGGGATCGGTTCGTCAAGCGTCTCGGAAGAGCTGTTCGAAGAGCCGGCTCCGGGTGGCGGGGTGATGATAGTCCTGCCGGAAAGTTATCACTATTTTTCAAGGGCGGCCATAGACGGGAATGGAAAATTATCCACAGACTGTTCCAAGCAGAATCATGCCAAACATGGGGATGAGTAAATTTTTGGTGGAAATAACGAGAGTAAGTTTTTAGTTAGGAGGTAATTATAGCAATGTTATTTCGTCTCTCAAAACTATATGTACTGGCGATGCTTACAGTCTCTTTTTCTGTACTTACATACCTTCCGTCCGTCGCCGCCACCATAATTGTTGTTAACAATGACGGTCCAAACGAGGGGTTTAACGACCCCGCCTCATTCACCCCTGTCGGAGGGAATAACGCAACGACACGGGGCCAGGCGCGCCTTAACGCTTTTCAGGCCGCTGCCGATTTCTGGGGTGGTTTTCTACAAAGTAACGTTGTAATTAAAGTAGGGGCCACCTTTGACTCGATGGGGGGCAGCTCAAACAGCGCAATTCTGGGGTCTGCCGGGGCATATAGCGTGCATAACAACTTTGCCAATCAGCCGGTTCCGAACACCTTATATCCGGTGGCCCTGGCCAACTCTATTGCTGGCACGGACCTGAATGGCTCTGCAAATCCGGAGATAATAGCGAGATTCAACAGCGACGTGGATAATTCCAGCGTGTTGGGAAATGTGAATTGGTACTATGGATTAGACGGTAATTCCGGAGGTCATATTGATTTCTTCACCGTCGTACTACATGAGCTTGGACATGGTCTTGGATTCATCGACTTGATAGGCGATAACGGCAGTTTGGGTACTCCCGGTATATATGACCGTAATTTAGTTTACAACGACCCGGCGAATGGCATTAAGGACCTGATTAATATGACCACATCTCAAAGACTTACCGCCATAACATCGGGTACTAGGCTGTTATGGAATGGGTCTAACGTAACCGCTGATGCCGGTGGGAAGCTAACAAATGGACTGGGGATAGGCGGCCGGGTACAAATGTACGCCCCTAATCCGGTGCAGCCCGGCTCGTCGGTGGCACATTACAATACAGCGGTTTCCCCTAACGAGATGATGGAGCCCTCTTATACTGGCCCAAATTTCGATGCCGAGCTTACATTGGCTCTATTCGAGGACCTGGGATGGTCGGTATCATCATCTTCCGCTTCAGCCGGATGCAATTGTGATGACCCTAATGCCATACTCGGCGATGATAACGATAATGTTCTGGACGGTACAGCCGGGGATGACGTGATATGCGGTCTTGGGGGTAACGACACTATAAACGGCTTTGGTGGGAATGATTGTCTTGATGGCGGAGAGGGCGATGATACTATTAGTGGCGGCAAGGGCAGGGATGTCATTTACGGTGGCCCGGGTAACGATGTTTTGAGCGGGAATGTTGGCGATGATACTATCGAGGGCGGTGACGATAACGATACGATCAACGGCGGCAAGGGAAACGATATACTGAAGGGAGAAGATGGAGACGACATATTACGGGGAAATCAAAAAATGGACACGCTCAATGGAGGCCTTGGTACTGACGACTTGAATGGCGGCCTGGACATTGACACCTGTATGAACGGTGAAATAAATAACTCTTGCGAGAACTAATCTAAATAGATTTTAAGGGGGTATCATTTGTTAAAAGTGATTCCCCCCTTTATTTTTTGTTCAGCTTATATTAATATCTCTACACTTCATAAATTAACCAAAACAAAGATAATACAACCTAAGATAAAACCTCTTCTTTTTCGCTGAGGAGATTGATATTGAGCAAAAAGAGTTTTTTAATTCTTACACCGGTAACCTTTATGTTTTTCTTTATCGTTTTTTTCTTCAGCATTAATTTTCATGGCCAAGCACAGGTGGTTGATAAGATCAGGGCCAACGTTTTTAAGGAATTGGAATCGAGCCCTGACGGAATGACCATGGTTATAGTGGCTCTAGCTACTCCCGTCTCTTTCCCGGAAGATTTTATAACCCGGAAGTTAATGATAAACAGGACACAGAACAGGGTTTTATCGAGCCTAAACGTCAATGATTTCAGACTGAGATCAAGGTGGGAAAATATTAATGGCTTTGCTGGTGAGGTCACTAAAAGCGGTCTGGCCAAACTATCTGCGCATCCCGACGTGGCACTGGTTTATACTCCCACCGAGGTCTTTGCGACACTAGGCCAGAGCGTGCCCCGTATCAACGCCGATAAGGTGCATGACCGGACTGACGGTCTGACCGGAACAGGCATAATCGTAGCTGTTCTCGATACTGGAATTGACACTGACCATCCTCAACTGATGGACGACTTGGTTGCTCAACGCTGCACCTGTCAAAACCCTTCATCTGGATGTTCGTCTTGTTGCCCTGGCGGCCCTGACTCAGCCGAAGATGGTAATGGTCACGGAACCCACGTTTCCGGGATCATAACTTCACCACAAGGTGTAGCCCCCGATGCGGGGATTGTTGCGGTAAAGGTGCTTTCAGATAGCGGCTCGGGCTGCAGTTCCGGCGTACTGGACGGCCTTGACTGGGTCTTAAGCCAGGTCCAGGATAAGAACCTCGACATAAAGGTTATAAATATGAGTCTCGGAGGCGGCCTCTTTTCCAGTAATTGCGATTCCTCAGATCCTTTGACCACCCAGGCTTTAAACAGTTTAAATGCAAACGGTGTGGCTACTTTTGCCGCCTCGGGCAATGATTTTTCGGCAAGTAGGATTAGCTCTCCGGCCTGTATATCTTCTGCTATATCCGTTGGTGCTACAAGCGACACAACCGACCAGGTAGCATCTTTTTCCAATGCATCCCCCATCCTAGACATGCTGGCCCCCGGACAGGAAATCACCTCCTCAAAGCTAGGAGGCGGTACTACTAACATGTCCGGTACCTCTATGGCCACTCCTCATGCAGCCGGCGTCGCCGCGCTAATGGTTGAGGCTAATCCTGACCTCACCCCGGACGAGTTAAAGGTCATAATGAAAACTGCAGGCAAACCTATACTAGATAGTAGAAACGGACGCAGATTCCCACGAGTTGATGCCAGGATAGCAGTTGATAGCATTTTGGGCTGCGATTGTAGCGATCCTGATGCAATATTGGGTACGGATGGCGATGATGTGATTGACGGCACTCCCGGCGAGGACATAATATGCGGTCTTGAGGGCAACGATACAATAAGGGGCTTTGCCGGTAATGACTGCATCGATGGAGGGGAGGGGGATGATCTGCTGGTCGGTCATAAGGGTAGGGAGGTGATTTTAGGCGGGCCAGGGAACGACGAGCTAAGGGGAAAGCTTGGAAACGATATACTGAAAGGGGAAGGGGATGACGATACCGTTAAAGGAAATAAAGGAAAGGACCTTCTGGACGGGGGCCCTCAAACCGATGATTTGAACGGAGGCCCTGGTTCTGACACGTGCTGGGATGGGGAAATCAATATCTCCTGCGAGAATTAACCTTATTAATTTTATCTCATTCTTTAGACCTAAACTAACCTAGAATATTATTTCTCATATTCACCGATAGCCTTGTCCCAACTATGGTTGCCTTTCTATTAGCGGTAAGATAAGATGTAATGAGTCCGCAAATAGCTATCAAAGAATTAGTGAAAAATTCTTGTTCGGTTTCTTAGTTAATCAATATAATAAAAGGCGAGGAGATGTCTCTTAATCCAAGAGTGGCTATAGTTATAGTTAACTGGAATAAGAAGGATTACGTGCTCAATCTATTGGGGCATTTACGGAATATAGATTATGACAATTACGAGATTGTAGTCGTGGACAACGCATCTACAGATGGTTCGCCGGATATCATAAGAGAAAAGTATCCCAACACCCGGCTCATAATAAACCCCG
Source organism: Thermodesulfobacteriota bacterium (assembly GCA_035559815.1). Lineage (NCBI taxonomy): Bacteria > Pseudomonadati > Thermodesulfobacteriota > Thermodesulfobacteriota bacterium. The sequence continues at coordinate 73,033 of DATMAT010000034.1, read as the reverse complement.
AAAACCTGGGCGGAACCGGGGGATTCAACACCGGAATCAGGTACGCCCTGGCAAAGGGCGGGTTTAAATATGTATGGCTTTTGGATAACGATGCGGTGATAGAGAAAACCACCTTGGTCGAATTGGTAAAAGTTATGGAGAGTGATAGTGAGATAGGCATAGCCGGGTCCAGGATCGTCGATACTGAGGAAAAAGATATGACCGTTGCACTTGGAGGGTCGTTCAAGTGGAATACTATAGGGGTGACCCCATTTTACCGGAATAAAAGGGGTATAGATGAACGAAATCCAAAGGAAGTGGATTATGTGGCTATCTGTTCCGCTTTAGTCAGGGTGGAATCACTCGATAAGGTTGGTCTCATGGATGAAAGATTATTCTTTTTCTGGGATGACATGGATTGGGGTCTTACTTTCAAGGATAACGGTTTTAAAGTAATGGCGGTCCCGCAATCGGTTGTTTACCATCCTTCCTTTACCGAGAAAAGGAGGGGACGGAATACCGATTATTACGGCATCAGGAATTCCCTTCTGGTGTACACGAAGCACACCGGTATGCTCAAGAGGTTTCTGATATTTTATAATTACTTTAGATACCTAAGCAAAGGAGTGATCTTCGGACTATTGAATAGAAAAAAGAGAGAAAACATAAAACGCAGATTTATTACCTTAGACGCTCTCAGGGATTTCTGTAGTAACCGGTGGGGAAGGTACGATCTTAACGAGGAAGAATATGAGACGGAGATACCGGAAAGGGTCGTAGCCAAAGATGAAAGTGTAAAGGGTGTCTTAGTAGTAGCCGGGGACATAAAAGAAAGCATCTTGAGGCTGAATGAAAAGGTTGAGGAGGTGTTTCCACGAGCGACGGTTACACTACTGGTCCGAAGTGACCGGGAGGATGTATTCAAGCCGTACTTCGGTAATATGATTTCCATGGATTCCAAAAGACTAAACAGCATATTCTACAATGTCCGGGTTTTTACTAGAATACTTTTCTCCGGTTTTGATGTAGTAGTTTCTCCAACCCTGTCTCCTTTTACTTTCGCCGTCAGGAAATCGTATTTTTATGATTTGTCTATTGGGATGTTGAGGGATAGCGACAGGGATTTCTCCAATGTTCATAAACTAATTCTATCCACGCTGTTAGGTGAACTAGCATCTTTGTTGGTTACTCCGCTAATTTATCTCAAAAGCTTCAGGTACAACAAAGCTGGTTTATGAGGCACATTCCTAATTTTTTAGTCGTGGGTGCGGCAAAGGCGGGTACTACCTCCCTTTACCACTATCTCAAACAACACCCGGACGTATATCTCCCCATGAAAAAGGAACATTTCTTTTTCGCCGGCTTAAGGAGGGATATGTTCTCGGGCAAGGGTTCCTTCTACGGCAAGAACATCATCGAGAATTGGGATGATTACATGAGTATTTTCGAAGAGGCGGCCACAGAAAAAGCTGTTGGTGAGGTTTGTGTTGCCTATCTATATTTTTATGAGAATTCAATACGTAATATACTGAGGTATGTACAGCCGGTCCCTAGGATCATCATAATACTAAGAAACCCGGCGGAGAGGGCGTTCTCCAACTATAAGCATCACTTAAGGGATGGAGTCGAGCAATTGAATTTCGATGAAGCCATAAGACCGGAGGTAATAAACCGAAGAAAGGGCGAGAATTGGTGGTGGGGGTTTGATTATATCGACGTCGGCTTTTATCACAGGCAGGTCAAAGCTTATCTAGAAGCTTTCGGAAATGAGAAGGTCAGGATATATCTTTACGAGGAAATAAGCAAAAATCTCTTGGGGGCGATAAGGGATATGTTCGAATTTCTTGAGGTCGATCCTTCATTCATTCCTGACGTGAGTGCTAAACACAATGTAACCGATACCCCCCGTAGTAGAAAATTGCAGAATTTTCTTTCAAATTACGACCATCCCCTCAAGAAGATAAGCCGTCCTTTGCTCTTGAATACCATCGGTAAGGAAAAGACAGAAAAGCTGGTTAATTATTTCAAGAATAAGAACTCTAGAAAGGACAGTATGGAACCGGACACCAAAAAACATTTAATCGGAGTTTATAGGCATGATATCTTGATGCTACAGGACTTGATAAACCGTGACCTGTCCGGCTGGTTGGAATAGGTAGGGAGGTTGATGGGGTTTTGTTTTAAGGGAGGCGCCGCATTCCAAGACGGCCTATCCGGTTTTTTAAGCATAGGTCTCGGATTCAAAAGAGAGTTTAGTTCGTCTCCGAAGGATTTAACTTTATAAGCCTCTATTTAAATGCGGGATTATCCAAAAACAGCAGTGGTTATAGTGAATTGGAACAGGAGAGAGGCGGTTCTTGGGCTCCTCAATTCTCTCAAAGACACGTTTTCTCAAAATGAGGAAGTCATCGTCGTGGATAATGCATCCACCGACGGGTCGGTAGAGGCAATCAGGCTTCAATTCCCGGAAGTACAGGTAATAACGAACTCAGAGAATAAAGGGGGGACGGCGGGGTTCAACGCCGGGATAAAATATGCGCTAAGAAAAGGGGATTTTGAATATATCTGGCTCCTGGATAATGACGCTCAGGTTGAAGAAAACTCCTTCAAAGAATTGATGAAGGCTATGGCTGGTGATGAGACCATAGGATTAGCTGGCTCGAGGATAATTGACAGCGTGAGAAAGGAGATTACGGTCGAGGCCGGGGCATTCCTCAGGTGGGATACGATCGATGTTAACCCTTTATTCAGGAACAAGAAAGACTTCAAACCCAAGACTGAAATCGAAGATGTTGATTATGTAGCCATCTGCTCGGCCCTGGTCCGAGTCCGCTCTTTAAGCAAGGTAGGTCTCATGGATGAAAGGTTTTTCTTCTTCTGGGACGATATGGATTGGGGACTCCAATTCAGGAAAAATGGTTTTAGGGTAGTGTCAGTTTTACATTCTATTGTCTATCATCCGGCGTTCACTGAGAAGAGAAGTCCGGTCATAGATTACTACTACGGAAGCCGGAATGGCTTATTAGCATATTCCAAACACGCCAATTATGTCAGGAGAGCCTTGATTTTCTTTAATTTTCTCCGTTTTCGTTCTAAGGTGCTGCTCTTCTGGGGTATGTGCGGCAGACCCGATTTGATGCTCGTGGGGTTTAGGGGTATTTGGGATTTTATAACCGGGGCTTGGGGTGGGAGGGTACAGATTACCAATGACGAAAAAAAGCAGGGCTCGTTATATAGGCTTCCCGAAGAAGGCAAGAACATACTTATTCTGAATGGCGGGAGCAGGGATGAAATATTTTCTACCTTAAACAAGCTACGAGAATCTTTTCCGGACTCTAAGCTGAGCTTAATCATGGTTGACGACAGGTTAGATATTTACAGAGATAGTTTTGACGACATAATTGAATTGAATTCCCAAAAAAAATATGGGCTTCTTTATAATATAGTTGTTTTTTTCAAATTACTCCTCAAGAACTACGACATTGCAGTGAACCCCAATTATCCCTCTCCTTTTTCTTTCGCTGCCAAGAGGGCATATGATTTTGACCCGGGAAATAACCGATTTATCGAGAATCAAAATAGCCGGAAAAACATCTGGAAATTGATTGTTTCAACCCTGCTAGGAGAAGCCGTCGGAATACTGCTTCTGCCTATAGTTTATGTCAGCAGCCTTAGATATAAGAGGAGCTAAAAATAGTAAGGGTGCATTCATAAATTCTAATCAAACCGAATCTAAGCGGTCCTTAGGGCTTCGATATTTTCGTCTCCCAATCCCGGGTCAAAGCCTATTTCTTTGCGCGTGAAATCGGGGCCCCAGAAATCTGAGGGTTTTCCGTAAAACTTGAGGAACTGCCTGGAGTCCTCAGCAACTTGGCTCAGTACGAATTCACGAGCGGATGGCTCCCATTTCAATGGTACTTCGAAACGGTTTCGCATTATTACTTGGGCCTTTCTTCTCGCTTTCTTCGGTAGCCTTATCCAACAGGAGTTTAGGCTTTTATGGTTGATGATAAACCTCATCAGCCAGTTGCTGTAGTATTTTTCATCAGCAGTGTTGAGACGCTTATTCAGCCCCTCAGCCGGAAGCCTGGAGTCTACTCCGAGGAAGTTAAAACATTTTGTGAGTACTGTCCCTGGGTCTGTCTTTAGGTCTTCGAGGAACAGCACTAATATTTGTTCGTCGGGGAAATAAGAGCGAAACTTGTTGATGCGCTGCCAGTAAAGTGCGTTTGTGTATAGCTGAGGACGGTATTTCAACGCTCCTTCTATCGAATGCGGAAAATATTTGCCACGCCTGGAGGCGACATCATGTATCTGACGATAAGCCGATTCGACCCGATCGAGTGGATTGCGGACTATGTAAATCAGGCGGACACTTGGCACGTGCTTTTGTATTCTCTGGCAGGCACGGTCTTCAAACTCCTCGCTGGAATAGGAAACGCTTTTTTCTCCCACCAATGAAGCGCCCTTTGTATTTCGGAAAAGCGATTGGTACCAATCCCATCCTTTTGCGTATTTCCGGTCGTGGGAGAAAAAATTAGGTTCCTTGGGCGAGGAAACGACAAAAATTTCGGGATGCTGGTTGAGCAAGTTGCCCAAGGTGGTCGTGCCGCATTTACCACAACCGATGATCAAAAAATTAGGCTTAGTGTCGTCGGTCATCAAGCTTTTGAAGTTTGAACTATCCCTTCTGGGAATGGATGTAAGATTATACGTCAGGCCGGATTTGCAATCTAACTACTTCTTCCCTACCGCCGCTCCCACGAAGAAGCCGTCTTTTATGGACTCGGCAATGCCCTGAAATATCCACCGTCCGTAGCGGCCGACCTGGAAGATACCGTTCTTTTCCAGAAGCCCCAGTGCTTTTGTCTTCCAATTGGAGCCCGGCCAGGACCAGGTGTAGGCCACCTCGATCCAGGTGGGGTCGACGATAGCTTCTTCCATCTCAATGAATTTCCACCCTTCCAACTCCTTAACTACGTTCTGAGAATATTGCTTTATTTCATCGTTTGACGGTTTCTCTCCATGTTTATAGGCGCGCTCGACGTAAATGCTTACCCGGTCATTAGATTCTCTGGAAGAGTGGGGGAGGAAAGAGACATCGACGTTACTGTAGAATCCGACCCTATGAAAACCGGAGTCGCTGTCCGGAATGTAGAGCCAGTGGTCATCCGGGCATAGTGGCCCCCGCCTTGCACCTATATTCAACACCAGAACCGAGGTATGGCAATCCGGCCTTTCATCCGGCTCAAGGCCGGCCGCTTCTATGGCTTTATTGAGCGGCAGTGTCGAAATCAGGTTTTCGTATTTCTGGCCGGACCCGTCGGAGAATGAAACCTCTTTTTTATTTATATCAATCCGCACCACCTTCTTTTCGTACTTAACATTTCTGTTTTGGGCCATACGTTGGGCTAACGTGTTGAGGCCCTCTATGGGATAGACAAAGGTGACGTTATATCCGACCGGCGGGGTATCGTCGGAAGCCCCCTTGATGGCAAGAGACATATTCACCGGCGATTTATAGGCATCCTGGGGAGCGATTTGGGTCCAGAGTCCGGCCGTATATTTTTCATGGAAAGGAGCGAAAAAGAGCTCGGTCAGCATCTTACCAAAGCTTTGCTCCAGCCAGTCGGCCATGGTTTTAGCATCGCCCTTAGGGCCGGACATCAGGTCGTCGAGTGCCTTTTTGGCCATGTGCTTACCCAGATAGCCCAGGTGGTTCTGTATCGGGTATGGAACGTATAGCCCCTTTTTGCTGAAAAATACGGAGGATCGTCTGTGGTATGATTTCACCGGGGTGAGTGACCGGATGAAGTGGAGCACCGCTGGGTCTCCCCCGAATATCCAGTGGCCTCCCCCTATTTCGAAGCGGTAATATTCCCCGTCTTCCGGAGTCGAATAGATGGGTTTATCCCCACCGGGCGAGAGATAGTAGGACGAACATATCCCACCGGGGACGGTCTCCGATTCATACACCGGAAGTCCCGATACCCAGCTTGCGGCAAGTCCGGTCATTCCGGCACCGAGAATAAAGGTTTTTGGATGTTTCATTGGATTATTTTCCCCTTGCTAACGATGATTTAGCTTAATTTCAAATCAAGTTGCCTTCTTATGTGTTTGTTATGTAAATGTGTCCAAATTATATCCGTTCACCTAAGCCCTGTATGTCCTGATGACATTAGTTTTTAGAAATGGGATTGCTTCGTTCATGGAATTTATCCCTTCGACTAGCTGGATAGGGCTCCGAATAAGTGCATTGGCATCCTTCGACGGGGCTCTGGATGAGCGGATGCACGCATCCGCTGTTAATCAGGAATAAAAGACCCGTTCGTCCTGAGTAGTTCGACAAGCTCACTAAAGGCTTAGTCGAAGGGCGAACACCTCAAAAAACCTATCATTTCTTTTTACGGCGAAGCAGTCTCTTATTTTGGACAAGTTTTTTCAAAATTATATGAATTTTATTACATCCTGGCCAATATATTTCCCCATTCGTCCACTTCACACCGGAAATCGGGCGGTATGAAAAGCGTGGAGGTGTTTTCCAGGACTATGGCCGGCCCGGCAAATTTAAAACCGGGGAAGAAGTCCTCTCTCATGTAAGAGTTTATGGTGATTTCTTTGTTGTTGAAGAATAGCCTTTTCTTTCTCGAATCGATTTTCTTTCTTCCGGTTTTAATCCTGGGAAGTTCGAGTTTTTCTGTCTTAGTTATAGCCCTAATTCTCAGGGTAACTATTTCCACCTCGCTCTCCCGTTTATTGTAGCCGTACATCTGGTGGTGGGTCCTGTGAAAAACCTCGGTGAAGTTGATGCTGTAAGGGATGGTGATCTCATGGGATTGCCTTTTATAACGGGCATCGAGAAATCGCTTAAATTGGAGCCTCTTACCGGGAAAGTCCTTATTAGCTTTTTCCTCAAGCGTCCTGAAGGTCTTATCAACGGCTCTCTTGGTCGCTTCTTTCCCGGTAAGAATAGTAGTGACACTGTAGTCCTTGAAGGAGTCTGCCATGAGCATTCCAAGGGCGGATAATACCCCCGGGTCTCTCGGAAAAATAACCGTCCTTATTTCCAACGCCTGGGCCAGTTCGCAGGCATGAAGCCCGCCCGCTCCTCCGAACGAGAGAAGTGCAAATTCACGGGGGTCAAAGCCCCTACCTATAGATATTACTCGGAGGGCTCTCTCCATATTGGCGTTAGCTACCCTTATTATGCCCTCGGCTAGTTCCCTGGTCGAAAGGTTCATCTTATTTGCCATCCGGCTAAGGGCGGTTCTTGTCCTTTCCGGAAATATCTTCATCCGCCCTCCCAGAAACCAGTCCGGGTCGATTCTTCCCACGGCCACGTTCGCATCGGTTACGGTTGCATCAAGACCCTTGCCGTAGCAGGCCGGTCCCGGGTCAGCCCCGGCGCTTACCGGTCCTACCTTCAAGGATCCTCCGGTATCAAGGTAGGCAATCGACCCGCCCCCTGCCCCGATGCTGGTAACGTCAACCATCGGAATCTTTATAGGGATATTATCTATATTAGTCTCGGTTGTAAATCTTAGTCCTCCGTCGCAGAGCGAAACATCGGTGGAGGTGCCACCCATATCGTAGGTAATTACCTTGTCAAAGCCGATTGTCTTGGCGATATTGAACCCGCCTACTACCCCGCCTGCCGGGCCGGACAAAATAATCCTTACCGGTTCGTCCCCAGCCTGGTCCGGCGAGATAACGCCCCCGCTAGACTGCATCACCGAGAGTTTACATCGAGGTAGACTCTTACTAAGCTTCTCCATATACGATTTGACTTTGGGAAGGAGATAAGAGTTAGCTACCACGGTGGATGTCCTTTCATATTCCCTAAACTCTGGAAGAATCTTTGAGGATGTGGATATGGGGATCCCGGTTTTACGAATAAGCCTTTCCACCTTCTCTTCATTTCTCGGGTTTATGTAGGAATGGAGGAATGAAATAGCGATTCCTTGGACGTTTAATTTCTTAATTTTTTTGAGGAGGCTTTTAATATCTTCCTGGTTTACCTTGACCAGTATTTTCCCGTCAAATGACGTCCTTTCCCGAACTCCGAACCGGAGTTCCCTCTTTACCAGGGGTTCTTGGGGTTCCCAGAATAGGTCGTAGAGTTTTTCCCGGTTTTGCCTTCCTATCTCGATCAGGTCCTCGAATCCCTTCGTGGTTATTAAGGCTATTCTTGCCCCTTTTCTTTCCAGAAGGGTGTTGGTAGCGACGGTGGTGCCGTGCACGACCTCAAGGTCCTTGACTTTATCTCCATAGATATCGGTAAGCCCCTCGACGATTGCCTGAGAGGGGTCGTGAGGCGTTGAGAGCACCTTGTGTGTGCCCAAATGTTCACCGTCGAAGAAAACAAAGTCGGTAAAAGTGCCGCCTGTATCTATGCCTACTCGCATATCCAGCAAAATCGAAATTTTCGGATACCCTGCGGCCTCCTTGCCGCGGGGTGGCTCATTTTGGAGTATGAAAAATGAATAAAACATTAACCAGATATAACTGAATAGACAAGCAAGAGTTTTGGCCTGGGCTAAAAGGATAAACAATATATCTCGCGTTTGAACTAACCCGGTTTCTGCAGAAGAATATGAAAAACCTTTATTTTTTATGTTTGCTTTTTTGTACGGAACGCAGATCTGCGTTCCGTACGTTTTTAAAGGATTTATATTCCCGCGGTAGCTATCTATTCGTCAACTAGGATCAGTCTTGTACGGCAAAATAGTCTTGGGAAATTGTGTTCGATGCTAGTTGCCCGAAATAAGCTCCATAATGCCCCGCCTTACCATCATAATACCTATCGCTGCAAGCAGTATGCTCATAACCTTGGCAAAACCCCTTGCGCCGCCCTGGCCAAGGAATGACAAAATGATATTCGCTTTGTAGAGTACGACTCCTAATATGATTAGATTTGCACCAAAGGCTATTAGGGTTGCAACGAACCCCTGAGTGTCGACTAGAATTATCAAGGTAGTTAGCACTGCCGGGCCCACAATGAGTGGTGTTCCGATGGGGAAAATTCCGAGGGAGCTATGTGTGACTTTTCGGGCCTCTAGGCTTTCTTCTTTAAGCAAATCTAGGATGGAAAAGATGAAGAGTAAAAGCCCGCCGGCAATGGCGAAATCAGCAACCGTTATTCCTAAAATCTTGAATATGAACTTTCCGGCCAGGACGAATATAACCCCTAGAATACAGGCTGTCAGTATTGAATCCCTGACTACTTTTTTTCTATCGTTGTTGTCTAATCCTCTAGTCAGAGAGAGATACATGGGCATTACCCCTATCGGGTCTATGGCCACGAATAGGGGAATGAAGCTAAGAAGGATGTCTTGTAACATTAACTAAGGGCGTTGATGTCCTGGGGGGTAAACAACCTTCACTTTTCCTTCGGCAATCTCCCTCAGGGCGAGCACCACATGTTTGTTGTCGGTCTCTTCGGAAAGGGGCTGAGCGCCTTTGGCGATCTGCTTTGCCCTTTTCATCGCCGCTATGGACAGGGCAAACCGGTTTTCTACTTTCTCCAGGCAATCTTCGATAGTTACTCTGGCCATCTATTTCTACCTCCCGATTGGGGGAAACTTCGCTAATATGATAAGCGGGAAATCTAAGCTAGTAAAGTGTTGGATAAAATAAGCTGGTTGTCCGAATATCACTGCTGACCAAAATAATTAGAAACTAGAGGTTCATACTAATAAAACAAGGCAGTTAGATAGATAAAAACGTCTTTTTAAAATCAGGTCACCCTCTTTTTTTATGTCTGCTATGCAAGTGCTATCCTAATCCTATTTGTCGAAATAGCTTTTTAACTATACTCACCCTTCGTCTCCGCTCAGGGTGAAGGGCATAGTATTGCTTGGAGTTTTAGACCTGCCTTCATGGTGAGCCTTTCGGCTGCGCTCAAAGCCTGTCCTGAGCTGGTCCCCGATCTAATCGGGGAAGGAATAAACTCAGTCGAACCATAGACCCTTTGTCAAGTCCAGTACAGGCCTCCCACGCAAGGGGGGGGAGGAATAATTGCTTTTATACTTTCATTTCGATTTGTTTGTACAGATCCTTCGAGTTTGCCCAGCACAGGCTTACTAAGATGGGAATTAAAGAGGGTTCCTTTTTATCAGTCATTGGACCCTTTGATTGCCTCATCCAAAATCACCGGCTCTCTGCTTAGAACTGCGTTTGCCTCTTCATAAGATTCTATTGTGCCTATGTCTATTGACTTACCCATTACCTTGATTGCATACACCGGCTCCCTAGTAACTAGATAAGAGATGAAATATCCGGGCGCATCCCGGGCATCGGGTTGAGCAAGGTACTCATCTACCCTGGAAAGTGCGGAAGGTTTTAAAAAGTATATTGCCGGGCAGGTCCAGGACGACGGAGGGTCATTGGGCTTTTCATGGAATCTAACCACCCGGTCATCCGGGCCGAGCTCAAGAACACCGGTGCGCTTAATTCTGTTTGGGTCTTTTTCGGGCAATGCCAGCAAATAATTTTTGTCATCGTCAAGAAATTGTTGCCATATAGGTTTTAACGAAAAGCGAAATATATTATCCCCGGCTGCGACGAGCGCTCCGGTGGTTATTTCTAAAGAACGTAAGACGAACGCAAGGTCGGCTACGGCACCGAGGCGGTTCTCATTGTCCATGCTTCCGTCGTTATGGAGGTTAAGTGTAATACCATGTGGTTCGATATCCGGTAGCCATTTGTCCCGCCACTGGGCAAAATGGTCAAAGAAACTGGCATTGGTTACGACGTGTATGGACTCTATACCGGGCAGATTTATGACCTGGTCCATCAGGTAGTCGATCGCCGGCCTCCCGGCAACCGGGAGCAGGGGTTTGGGAAAGTTCTTGGTCAGTGGATAAAGCCGGGTGGCGAAGCCGGCGCATAGGAGTATTGCTATCATAAAAACCTTACCCCGTCGTCTGACCTAGCCAGATATACCGCAGCCGTTTCTTTCACTTCCGGATATTTGTTTATGTAGGTTTCATATATTTGGGACGCCGCCTCCTCTGCCACATCGGATTTTACGAAGCCGATAACACAGCCACCATAACCTCCGCCGCTAAACCGGCTTCCATAAACGCCCGTAGTCTTGCTAGCGATTTCATGAAGATATTTCAACTCCGGGCTCCCGCTCTCATAATTTTCCAGAGAGCTTAGACAGGACTCGTTCATCAGTCGTCCGAAGGTCTCCCAGTTGGCTTCTTTCCAGGCGTTAAATCCTTCTTTCACACGCTCTACCTCGGAATAATAGTGGTAAGCGCGTCGTCTCAAGTCCTCGGGCAGCTTCGCCGATTTATCATGAAATACCTCGGGAGGAACATCCGCCAAAATCTTTGCCGATTTTATGCCTCCCATAATCCCCAGTAACATGGCGGCGTTTTGGCACTCTTTTACTCGGGTGTTGAAGCCGGAAGAGGTCAGCTCCCTGGAGGTGCCGGAGTTAACCACAAAGATGACAAAATCATTCTCGTAATCTGGCTGAGCGAACGATTCAGCATCGGCGGTGACGGTATCGATGTAAAGAAGATTGTCTTTTTTCCCGTGAACAATGGTCGATTGGTCAAGAATGCCGTTCTGTAGCTTGAGGTATCCGTTTTCTAACCGTCTGTCTAATTCAATGTAATCCCCGGGGCCGAATTCGAGGTTGTTAAGCTTGGCCAACGCATGCAGATAGGCCAGTCCGACCGAGGCAGACGAGCTCAAGCCGCTTGCCGGCAAGGTGCCGCATACAGCTCCGATTAGACCGGTATTCAGCTTTTTTTCTTCGGACAACACCTTGGCCGCCCCTTTTGCATAACGTTCCCAGCCGTCTTTCCTGGTAGCCCTTATCCTATCGAGCTTAAATTCGACCACTCCAGGATAGTTCGTACTGTACAGCCGGACTTTAGGCTCTTCGTTTGGAATAAAAGCGAACAGGGTACGGGCGTCGATGGTCATTCCCAGGACGGGACCGCCCTGATGGTCGATGTGTGCTCCGATCGGGCTTATACGATATGGTGAGACAACGAAGCTGAGGTCGTCGAGGTCAAAATTCTCACGCTTCCTCAAGTGGGCGATTACCTTTTCTTTCTGCTCTGAGAGGGACGGAAAGTGCATGATAAGACGATCCATGATGCAAGATACAGGATACAGGATGCATGATTCATGATACAAGTAAAAGTGGAAACACAAAATGTTGTGCCCTAAATCGTATCCTTTCAAATAACCTATGAAAGGACTAATAACATAAGCGTCTTTTTCAACGGATTGCTTCGGTCGTGGAATTTATCCCTTCGACTAGCTGGATAGGGTTCCGAATAAGTACATTGGCATCCTTCGACCCTTCGACCAGGCTCAGGGCAGGCTGGGCTCAGAGCCTGTCCTGAGTTGATCCCCGATTAAATCGGGGAAGGAATGAGCGGATGCTCGCATCCGCTGTTAATCAGGAATAAAAGACCCGTTCGTCCTGAGCCTATCCTGAGCTTGACGAAGGACGGAGTCGAAGGGCGAACACCTCAAAAAATTCTATCCTTTCTTTTAGCGGTGTGGCAATCTCTTATTTTAGACGAGTTTGTTTACCATTAAAAATTAATTGCTAACTGAGAAATCAGCCGTCTATGAAGAAAGTCTACTAATCTCGCTCTGTAATTTGTGGAGATTGTAATAGATCCCCCGTCTCTTAAGAAGCTCCGGATGGGTTCCTGCCTCATGAATCTCCCCTTTATGGATTACGAGAATCCGGTCTGCCTCTCTCACATTCGATAACCGGTGGGCAATAATTAGGGTTGTTCTCTTACCAGAATCCTTCTTGACAGCCTCCTGCACCTTTAACTCCGTTTGTGCGTCTATATGAGAAGTGGCTTCATCCAGTATCAACACCTTCACGTCCTTGGAGAATGCCTTACTAAGAGAAACCAACTGTTTTTCCCCGGATGATAGCGAGCCGCCGTTTGTTCGTTCAAGGACGTCGCTTTTCATAGACGACCAAAACTCTTCCGACTTTCCGTTGTGGTCATCCGAGATATTTTTCCCGAACAGGAAAAGGTCCTGGAACACCGCAGATATATGCGACCTTATGAACTCAGGGCTGTATTCTCCTATATCCACACCGTCAAAAAGGACCTGCCCTTTCTGTACCTCGTAAAATTTAAGGATGAGGTTAACTATGGTAGTCTTCCCTGACCCGGTGAGTCCGACCAGCGCAACGGTTTCACCGGGCTCGACGGTGAAGGAAACGTTTTTTAGCACCCAATCATCTCCGTTGTATGAAAACCAAACATTCCTGAACTCTAATTTCCCCTGAATCTCTCCTAATTTAATCCCCTTCCTTTCCTCCGGCTTCAACTGCATCAGGTCATACAAATTTTCGGATGCCGCAGATGCGGACTGGAATATATTGTATCTTTCGGCAAGCTCTACAATCGGGCCGAAAAGCATTCTTATGTAGGCGAGGTAGGCCAGAAGCGCTCCGAGCGTAAGCTCCAGCCTTAAAACGCTCCAACCGCCGTACCACAATATTAGCGCTATGGCAAAGATGCTGATGAATTCTATGATCGGCCTGAACGTGGCAAAGGCAAAGAGCTGGTCCATATTGGCATTGTAATTCTCTCTGTTAACCTCCCTGAACCGGTCGAAATTTTGTTTTTCTCTTATGTATAGTTTTATCAGCACTATTCCTCTTATACTTTCCTGAACGAAGGCATTCAGCTTTGCTATTGTTCTTCTGACATTGCGGTACACCGTCTTTAGCCTCATGCGGAAAAGAGCAGCCACTATGGCCAGGAGGACGGTGAGCATCAGGATAAAAAAGGTAAGGGTCTGGTTCATGTAGAACATCACTCCCAGAACCCCGATAATCACGATGATGTCCTTGAAGAACTGAACCAGGACCGACGTGTACATCTCGTTTATGGCATTGACATCGTTGGTAACGCGGGTGGTAAGCCTCCCCACCGGGCTTTTATCGAAGAATGATTGGGGTAGGGACAAGATATGAGAGAAGACCGTTAGCCTGATCTGATGCATGATTTTTTGGCCGGAGTAATTAAGAAAATAGGTGTAGAGTGAGCTGAAGACAAATACCAGGAAAAGGCAAACAAACAGGACCAGAGCAAGAAGGGTAATCTGCCTAATCTCTTCGCTCCTTAACGTGCTGATTTCCTGGTCACTCAGGTCTTTAAGGGAAGAGTATTCTGCGTAATACACCCGCCCGACCGATTTGAATAGGCTCGAATGCTTGTCTATTATTTCACGGGCCTCATCCATTTTTTCCGCTCTCAGTTCACTTACATTAATAGCCAGATACCTGTCTTCCGTGATATATCCGAGCTTCTCCAGGTTGGTATTATCCTCTCTGCCCACCTTTGAGGTATCCACTAGATAGGAATGGTCGCTCAATCGAATAACCGATTCTGGATATTTCTTCTTAAGTTGGTCCTCGAATTCCTTATCCGCTTGTCCATTGGAGAACCTGGCCTCCCTCCAGGAAGGGAATATGTAGCTGTCCACGGCGATCTTGGTCAGATAGGGAACGACAAGCTCGAGCCCCGCAGTTAAGACCATGAAAAGAAGAGAAAGAACCATGAACCTTTTATAAGGTCTAGCAAAGCCGAGGAGCCACCTTATGATCTTTACATCGTAGGTCTTACCCTCTCTTTTTTCCTCTCCGCTACCCATTAAGCCCAATGTAGTCTCTCCAACTAACCAGTTTCGAGTTACGAGTTTAGAGTTCCCAGAAAAACATTTTCAACCCTAAACCCTAGCCCCTAAACCCTGAACCCTAATTAAACGTCTGCACATTGTAGAGCCGGGCGTATATGCCGTCTTTTTCCATGAGTTCTTCATGATTCCCGATTTCTATCACCCTGCCTTTTTCGAAGACGGCAATCCGGTCAAAACCGCTTATCGACGGGACCCGGCTTGATACCACCACCAGTGTTTTCCCTCTCATTATGTTTCTCAGGTTTTCGAGCACCTGCTTCTCCGTTTTCAGGTCAAGAGAGCAAAGAACATCATCCAGTATTAGCACCCGGGGGTTTAGGAGGATGGCTCTAGCCAGTGCTACCCTCTGCCTCTGCCCCCCGGAAAGACTTAGTCCCCTCTCTCCGACTACCGTGTCAAACCTGTTTGGGAATTCCATTATCTCGTCATAGATTTGGGAAAGCTTAGCCGCCTCTATAATTTGCTCTTCCGATAGTTCGGTATTCATGAACGAAATGTTATCCCTGATAGTCCCGCTGAATACCGTGGTTTCCTGGGGCAGATAGATAATTCCCTCTCTCAAACTCTTCTTTTTAATATCCTTGACGTCGATCCCGTCAACGAATATTCGTCCCTCCGGTATGTCCAATACCCTCAGCAGAAGCTGAAATAGGGTGGTTTTGCCGGAGGCTGTCCCACCGGTAATTCCGAATGCAGTCCCCTTGGGTATGGATAAGGTAACCCCATTCAAAGCCTTTTTGCCGTTATAGGAGAAACTCAAGTTACTGAAATCGATGTTGCCGTCCACCTTATGTTCGATGGCGTTAGAATATTCCTCAGTCCTGGGCTCTATGAGCAGTATCTCATTTATACGCTTTATCGAGGCGTTTCCTCGCTTGATCACGTCGACGGCCCAGCCCATGGCCATCATGGGCCAGCCGAGCATGGTTAGATAGGCCAGGATGGCGGCAAAGTCGCCAAGGGTAATGTCCGTAGCTATAGTGCTTCTTCCACCGGCCCATAAGAATATGGCTATGGCGCAACCACCGATGAAGGTGATAAGCGGCTGATACACCCCCCAGACCTTTATGAGATGTAGATTCTTGCTTAAATAATCTGTGCTCGAAGACTCGAAGTCCTTGGCTTCTTCGTTCTCCCGGACGAATGCCTTTATCACCTTTATGCCGGTAAATGATTCCCTGGCGCTCTCGGTCAGGTCGGAGAACGAGGCCTGCACCCTCTCAAACCGCTCTTCTATCATCTTGCCAAATTTTAATATTACGAAAGCCAGAATGGGGAAGGGAATGAAGGCGTATAGCGTCAGAGTTGGCGATACATAGAACATGGTGGCAATGATAAAGACCAGGAGGAGCACCCCGTCGTAGGCGATGATTATCCCCAGCCCGCAGGCCATCCTTATGGTCTCGATATCGTTTACCGTGTGCGCCATGAGGTCTCCGGTTTTTCTCCTGGAGAAGAAGTCAAATGAAAGCCTTTGGAGGTGGGAAAAGAACTCATTTCGGAGCGACTGTTCTATCCTCCGGGCGGCGCCCATCAGGAAATATCTCCAGAAAAACCGGCAGATGGACATTATTACGGCCAGTCCCAACAGGTAGAGGGCGTATCTGGTGATATCATCAATGCCCGAATCCTTGAGGGTCAGGGTGTCAACAACCCTTTCTATGATGAGTGGGATAGAAAGCTGGCAGAGGTCCACGATGGTGAGCGCAAAGAGCCCGGCCACTACCGAATACCTGTATTTTATAAGTAGAGAGAAAAGGGTTTTCTTCTTACTCAAGACTCGGCCCTGTTCTAGACTAGGTAAAAACACGTAGCATGACGCTGAAACAAGTCTTATAAAATATACCTGAAGTAATTTTAAGGTATCGGACAAATAGTATTTAAAGTGTAATAACAGGATTTAGTCAAACAGGCACTGCCTAACGAGTCGCATCTAATGGGCACTTTTACTTGTCTAACTGTCATTCTGAGTCCTTTATTACATTCAGAGCTTGTCCTCAGGAAGCGAAGGAATAAACTCCGCGGAGAGTCGATACTTTATTAAGATTCTTCACGTTCGTTCTAGTCTGTTAATAGTCTTTTCTAGTAAAACCCTCTGTTTATTCTGAGTAGGGGTGTAAGGGCAAACACCTCAGTAACCCATCCTTCGACCCGGCTCAGAGCTTGTCCTGAGTAAAACGAAGGAATGAGCGGATATATATATATCCGCTAAAATGATTAATGAAATAACAACCGTTCATTCTGAGCACCGTCGAAGAATGAACACCTCAAGAGACTTCATCCTTCGATTGCCCTTCGATAAACTTAGGGCAGGCTCGGAGCCCGTCCTGAGCATCTCAGTGCAAATTCCACGAAGGAACGAGCAGACCTTACATCCGCTGAAAGTGATTGTGGTAATTTATTGGAAAAATGTAATTTATCTCGATAAATCAAATCGTGATTATCACGTTTTAGGAATGTAGGGGCATTGTCCTAATCTGCCACTTACAGATATAATATATGGCATTAACCGATTAATTGCCTCTAATGTTGCCAAAACAGCGTTACTGCTAGTATAGGTAAAGCAAGTAGGGGACGGTAAACCGAAAGGATTCAATCATGCAACAGAAAGATTATTACAAAATACTAGGGGTGGACAGTAAGGCTTCTCAAAAGCAGATAAAAGAGGCCTACCGTAAGCTCGCTTTTGAGTACCATCCGGACAGGAACAACAACCGTAAATCCGCCTCCGATAGGATGAAGGAGATAAACGAGGCTTATTCTGTCTTGAGCGACCCTTATAAGAGAAAACAGTACGATGCCCTGTACACCCAATACGGCTCTTCCGGTTATGACCGTTTCAGGCAAACCTACAACGAGGATGACATCTTCAGGGGCTCGGACATAAACCGCATCTTCGACGAGTTTGCCAAGAAATTCGGATTCAGAAACGCGGATGAGATCTTCCGGGACCTTTACGGTTCTAAATCCCAAACCTTCGAATTTCGAGGACCCGGTTTCTCCGTGCGCGGCTTCTTCGTCTTCGACTCCGCCGGCAGGCCCCGGGTACGGCAACGGGCGGACGGGGCTAGTGGCTCCTTAAAATCACCGATTTTCTCCGGCGTGGTGGGTAAGCTGGCCGAGTATGCGCTCAAGAAAATCACCGGGATAAAGATTCCGGAAAAGGGCACCAATATGTACGATGTTATCCACATCACCCCCCAGCAAGCTAGAAGAGGGGTGGAACTTATTTACTCCTACAGGAACAACGGAAAACAGAAAGAGTTGGCAGTGAAGATACCCCCAGGTATTAAAGACGGCCAGAAATTGAGGCTAAAGGGTCTGGGGTCTCCGGGAAAAGACGGTGGAGAACCGGGCGACCTGTATATTAAGGTCAAGGTCGGAGATTCGCTTTCCACAAAGGTCAAGAGTTTCCTCAATAACCTCGGGCTTCAAAGAACCTGATAATGAAGTTAAACCAGCCAGATTATATAGTCCTAATCGTCGATGACCTGGACAGGGCCTTACAATTCTATACCGGAATCCTAGGGCTCCGCCTGGGACATCGGGCAGGCGAATATGCTCAACTGGATACGGGAACCACACGTTTAGCCTTTTATACCAGGAACGCTATGTCCAAAACCCTCGGCTTGCCGCTTCAACCTCCTCCCCATGATGCGCCCGGCTTTGAGATTGGTTTCAAGGTGCCTGATGTAGATGCCGCTTTTGAAGAACTGGTCTCAAAGGGTGCTTGCCCGGCCATGGAACCGACCACCCGTCCCTGGGGCCAGCGTACCGCCTACGTTCGAGACCCCGACGGGCATCTGGTTGAGTTAGCCCAAGACCTGGGAAGGCGGTGAGTTTTAGATGGGGTTGGACGAGGATTTGATCACGGGGGTAAGCCTTCGGGACTCCATTTATCCCAATTCCTCAGAGCCGTGTGCCTGTGTATTTTAAGTAATGATGTAAGGAACGCAGACCTGCGTTCCCTACTATGCCGAGCTTCGACTATTCTGTCATACCCGAACGCTCCCCGTTTAGGACATGCGGGGACAAGTTTTATCGGGTATCCATTGCACTACATTTAGACTGGATTCCCGCTTCCGCGGGAATGACATCTATAAATAGGGATAATCGCTCGGTGTAGCTCACGGAGTCCTACAAAGACTCAATCGAGTTCATGTTTTTATTAGAGGAACCTCGATGACTTAATACGTTGTCCATCCTCCGTCTATCACTAGGTCGGAACCGGTTACATACTTTGATTCATCACTTGCTAGGTAGAGCACCAGGTAAGCAACCTCGATCGGCTCCGCCCTCCTAGGTATCGGGACCACGCTTGCAGCCAGCTTGTCCAGTTGTTCCTCGGCATCGGGGGGATTACCCATGAATTCCACGTCCATCTTGGTTTTAATGTAGCCGGGACAAATCGAGTTGACCCGGATTCCCTGCTTGGCATGGTCAAGCGCCATGCTTTTGGTTATCTGCCTCACCGCACCCTTGGAGGCGTTATAAGCCACGGCGTTTTCCATACCCACTATACCCAGGACGGATGAGTTATTTATGATTGAGCCTCCGCCGTTTTCTATCATATAGGGGACCACGTACTTGCTCATCAGGAACACCCCCTTGACGTTGATATCTATAGTCCTGTCCCAAACGTCGTTTGAAGTTGTAACGACTGTGCCCGGCTCCATGATCCCGGCGTTATTGAAGAGTATGTCGATTTTCCCATATCTCTTATGGAAGGACTCGACCACTTTCTTGACGTCTTTCTCTAGAGATACGTCACCCGGGTAGGCTACGATCTCTCCCGGCCCCTCCGCTTCTTTTACCACCACGTCCAGTTTTGATTTGGTTCTTCCCATAATTCCTACACTAGCTCCTTCCTTGCAGAAGAGAAGCGCGGTGGCTTTGCCAATTCCCTCTCCGCCGCCGGTTACTATCGCCGTTTTACCTTCTAGTCTCATTATCAACCTCCTCTTTTGAATGATAAAGATTTTAGGGTCAATTATATATAACCGGGAACAGGCAGTTCAATTCCGTTTTAAGTGGAATTTATACTACATCTTTCCCTCTTTTTTAGGAATAAAAGGTTTAGCCGCCCATACCATTTATATTTCTTGCGCAAGGCTGCACTGTGTAAATTGTGTGATATTGCACAGAGGAGCGTAGCTTTCCCTTAATGTATTTTCTTGCTTATTTTTATAATTCCGAGAAAACATTAGATATTCAAAAAATAGAATCTTGCAGAAGTACCTGGTACGAGCTTTGCTAACTCTATTAGCCCTTAAATAAGGTTGATAAGGAACTCATCCCGAAAACGTAGCCGTTAAGAAACGTAATCTCAACAAGGAATACGGGCGTGCATAGGTTTTTCCCATTACACCTTAAACACGATTCATCAATCGGAGGTTATATATGTTTGACTTTGGCGACCTGGTCACAGTCGGTCTAGTCTTTTCTGCTTTCTCTTTTGGCGTCTCGGTTTTGCTTATTACAGCCCAAAACCTTCTTGGTCAAGGGCAGGATTACTTCAGGATTTTAGCTTATCTTAAGGTCAACTTAGTTAGCGCTCTTGGTGCATGGCTTATCACCGGTCAAAGCGGGGAAGTGCTCGCTTTGTCGGCTCTGGGGTTAGTTGCCAGCCTCATTGCCCACCGGTTGTTGAGGGACTTTACAGTAGCCGGAAGGCTTTTGTTAACATCCAATTTGTTACTCGCTATTTTCAGTTTGGCTTGGGGGACATGGTTTATCTTCAGCGTCCAAGTAAGCACAATAACCCGGGCTCTAATGCTCGTGGGTTACCCTCTTCTAGTCCTGAATGTTTTTGTCGGCCTAATTTCAACCTTCGAACAATGGGAAGTGCTTTGCCGAAAAACCTGGCGCAGGCCGCGTAGTCCGTTGCCCCCGGGGAAGCTCCGGCATTACCCCAAGGTGTGTCTGCAGGTGCCGGCTTATTCGGAACCTCCGGACGTGGTAATTGCAACCCTAGATACGATTTCCAACCTTAGATATCCAAATTACGAGGTTTTAGTAATCGATAACAATACCAAGGATCCCAATCTATGGAAGCCGGTCGAGGAACATTGCCGTAAACTCGGCGAGCGTTTTCGCTTCTTCCATGTCGACCCCTTACAGGGGGCAAAAGCCGGGGCGCTTAACTTCGCCCTCAAACATACAGCACCAGATGCCGAGATCATAGGCGTCGTCGATAGCGACTACCAGGTCGAGCCGGATTTCCTAGACCGCCTGGTCGGATACTTTGAGGACCCTAAGATTGGATTCGTGCAAACCCCGCATGATTACCGGGAATGGGAAAACAGTACCTACCAGAAAATGTGCTATTGGGAGTATAAATCCTTCTTCGAGACTACTATGCCCAGCCTGAACGAGAGGGATTGCGCCCTCACCGTGGGGACCATGTGCTTAATTCGCCGGAAGGCGCTCGAAGAGGCCGGAGGCTGGGCCGAGTGGTGTGCCACCGAGGACTCGGAGTTGTCCATCCGTATCCATGCCCTCGGTTATTCCTCTGTCTATACCAACGTTACCTTTGGCCGCGGGCTTATACCGGAAACCTTTAACGGCTATAAGAAGCAACGCTTCCGCTGGACCTATGGACCAGTCCAGGAGCTTAAGCGTCACATCAAGCTCTACCTTCCAAAACTTATTGCCAAGACCTCGGCGCTTACTCCTCTACAAAAGATTCACCACCTTAATCACGGGTTAGGCTATTTGAATATTGGTTTGGGTTTTCTACTGATACCGGTCGCAATAGCAGCGATCATATCGATGACCATGCATGGAGAGGTAGTGCACATACCCAATGCCTTATGGATTTCCTCTTCCGTATTGCTCACGGGCACTCTAGCGTTATCTTTGCTCATATATCGGGTCTTTTTGAAGTGCTCGCTCAGGGACAGCATCGGCGCCTTAGTCGCCAGCAGGGCACTTAACCACACTTACATAATGGCTAGCATAATGGGATTATTCACCAAGCAAATCCCATGGCAGAGGACGAACAAGTTTAAGAGCCTTCCATTAGGCTTAGCCGCTCTTAACTCCGCTCAGACCGAGTTGATGATTGGCGTTGCCATGTTGCTCTTCACCGGAGTTATGTTATCGCTCTTCCCCCAAGTCGGCGTACACTTCATTCTATTGATAGGAGTGCTACTAAGAAGCTTTGACTACATAGCCGCACCTTTCATGGCGATACTGGCTGAAAGGGATATCATGGCCGAACAAAGTGCGGCCAAGCCGGCCAAAGAGGGGACTAGCGGAATTGGTGCCAAGGGACTACTACCCCGGCAAGAGGGCTACTCGGTTCACCACAGGTAATACAATCTTTCAGATACTAATTCGATACATTCAGTTTCGTTACCGGAGACGGCCCGGCGGGTCG
This sequence comes from Thermodesulfobacteriota bacterium, assembly GCA_035559815.1. Lineage (NCBI taxonomy): Bacteria > Pseudomonadati > Thermodesulfobacteriota > Thermodesulfobacteriota bacterium. The sequence goes on along the minus strand of DATMAT010000034.1, from coordinate 50,967 downwards.
TCTCCACACAGAGGATGTTTATCGGTCATTTAGATTGATTCTAAAGAGGCCAGGACGGACGATTCTTTCCTGGTCTCTCCAAAAAGCTTTCATCATCACTGAAAAGCGCGCTCTTATTGATCGGACACGCTTCTCAAGATAAGAACCTTGCCTACTTTTCATCGCCTTAGAATTGACTGCAAGCGACAATCAAATAATATTATTTAAAAACTGATGACATCTAGCATGATAGCTAGATTTTGTTCTTTCTTAGATAACTTAACTTTCACGACGGCGAAATCGTAAGATATGGTTCGACTGATAGGCTGAGTTAAAAACTTAAAGCCTTGGCGTACAAGTCATCTCATATTAGCTCGGATGCTAGGAGATTGAATCATTCGATTAAATGTAAATGCGACCTGGTTGATATTGGCACTGCTATTCATGCTAATTGATCCTATGGAAATCAGTGCAAGTGATGAAACGGTTATGGATCTGGGCATACGTGTCGGTATATCAAACCCTCGTGAGGAGTTTGATTTCGAATCTTTCGAAGTTTTTGGCAATTATGGGTTGCCATGGAGTTGGAGAACACCTTTTGAATGGATACTTGGTACCGGGATTAACGGCTCCGTTGGGGTCCTAATACAGGAAGGCGACACAGCCCTATTGGCCACCCTTGGTCCGGTCACATCCTTCAGCAGTCCCGGAGGTCGTGTTACCCTTGATATCGGTGTAGGTTTTGCTCTAATCAGTGAGGAAAAAGTGGGCGACCATAGCTTCGGGGGCCCCTTTCAGTTTATTGCCCACGGAGGTGTAAGCTATAGACTTCCATGGAACCTGGCTTTGGGATATCGATTTTTCCATATTTCTGACGGCGGGATCTTTGGCGGAAATGGACTGAACCGCCACCTGCTTGAGATGAGTTACCGTTTTTAAGCTTCGCTATTGATACTTTTTTGAAATCTAACCGGTTTTAGTTAGCTTTAATAATCATGTACCGAAGCCTATTCATAGAAAAAGGGTGATCTCGATGAAGCTAAAGCCTCTTGGAAGTACTGGAGTAATGGTTCCTGAAATCGGGCTCGGTACCTGGAATTATTCGGGTGGGGTGGAACCCTTGCGCAGGGGAATTGAATTGGGAGCTTATCTGGTTGATACGGCGGAAGGATATAATACCGAGGAGGTGGTGGGTGTGGCTATAAAGGGTATCCGCAATCGAGTGTTCATCGCCACAAAGGTATCCGGCGGACACCTCCGCTACGACGATGTGCTCCGGGCGGCGGAAGGGAGTTTGCGGAGGCTCGGAATAGACTGTATCGATCTTTACCAGGTACATTGGCCCAACCCCAGTGTCCCAATCCGGGAGACTATGCGGGCCATGGAAAAACTGGTAGATTCCGCAATGGTCAAATACATCGGGGTAAGTAATTTTGACGTTGATGAGTTAGAAGAGGCAATGGCTGCCATGAGCAAATATCCGATTGTCTCGAACCAGGTGCTTTACAACCTCAACAGCAGGGAGATAGAAAAAGACCTGATACCCTTCTGCGAGAGACACCGAATAACAATCCTGGCTTATACACCCCTAGACAACGGTAATTTAGCGGTGAAGTCCAGGCTCTCAAGAAATAAAGGTATGAAGGTCTTGGGCCAAATAGCAGACCAGGTTGGTAAAACTATGGCCCAGGTGGCACTCAACTGGTGCACTGCCCGCCCTAACGTCATAGCCATACCCAAGTCTAATAGTGTGGACCGGACTGTTGAAAACTGCCTGGCCTCCGGTTGGCGGTTGTCTAAAGAGCAGATAAAACAATTGAACGAGGCCTTTTCCTGAAAGCTGGATAGAATTCCGGCGGGTTAGTCGGTCTTGTCTCAAGCCGAATCTCTCCAAAAACGATAGGCCTGACTCAAATGTCACTCCGACCAGAGGGAGGAATCTTGATAGATTCCAACACTGCTAAAAGAAGGGGGCACGCCATGACGGCAAGAAAGTATTTATTCTTTTGCCCCAATTTGAGGAGAAGGAGAACGGGGGAAATCCGTTTGCCCTAAGCCTAGCCTGCCCTGAGCTGGGCTGAAAGGTGCAAGGACAAATTCACCCTTCTCCAAATCATCCTTCGATTAGACTCAGAGCCTGTCCTGAGTCGATCCCCGATTAAATCGGGGAAGGAATGAGCGGATTTACATCCGCTGAAACGATTAGTAGAAACCCGCTCGCCCTGAGCAGGTCCCCCGGTTAAACCGGTGGAAGGGTGAACACCTCATGCTTTAAATTCATACTTCGACAAGTTCAGTATGAACGGATTAGCATCAGTTGGTAAAGAGAAGTAAAAACCCGTTCATGGTTCGACAGGCCTGTCCAGTTTATGGAAGGACTCACCCCGAATTGCTCCAATGTATGCTTGAGGAAGTGAGAGGTTAGGCCAGACGAAGGGTGAGTAGGGTTAAAAAGCTGTTTCAACAAATAGAATTAAGTTGGCACCTGCATAGCAAACATAAAAGAGTGTAAGCTGATTTTAAAAAGACGTTTTATGTATCAAAAGGCCTTGTTTTACTAATGTGGACCGCTGGCTTCTGATTATTTTGGACAGCGGTATCTCTGACTAAAAAATCAGCACGTCTGCCTAAGTTTTAGGCAAAACCTCTTTTTCCTACCGCAATTTTTCACAAATAAGCGTATGTTTAGCTGGCACATTATTTGCGAAAAGTACAGATAGCAACGCCCCGTAAGGAGAGAGTAAAAATGAGACCGGTTTTAACCCCTAATCAATCACCGTTTATATATTCAATTTACCCTACCAATGCTCTAGGTCGAGTATAGACGTCAGGGACATGAATCCGCTTAACTTGAGAATTTCCCGTGGCTTGCCACAGGGTTACCTTATCCATCCTTCCCCTCGATGGGGGAAGATTAAGCCTGTCCTGAGCGAAGCCGAAGGAGTGGGGGTGATTCACCCTCCCCTTCATCCCCTCCCATCAAGGGAGGGGAAATTTTCGGATACCCTGCAGCTTGCTGTAGGGTGGTTCATTCAAACAAAAACAAGATTCGCAATTAATATGCTCTGAAAAGGAGGAAGGCAATGGAAGTGCTAAAGAGTAGAACGATATTAGGGTACCCGGTTTTATTTCTGACCTTGATTTTTCTGGCGGATTTATCGTTTGCTCAGGAATCCGCACCACTGGCAGTAGATACCGGTGACACAGCCTGGATACTCGTATCTTCGGCCCTCGTATTGATGATGACGATTCCGGGTTTATTCCTTTTCTACGGCGGTCTTGTTCGTTCAAAAAACACCCTTGGTACTATCATGCAGAGCTTTATTATTGTCGGCCTAATTACCATACAATGGGTACTTTTCGGGTACAGTCTGGCATTCGGGCCGGACAAGTGGAGCGTTATAGGGGGTCTGGATTGGGTAGGACTAAAAGGCGTAGGGCTAGACCCAAACCCGGATTATGCTGTTACCATTCCCCACCAGGCATTCATGATTTTCCAGATGATGTTCGCCATTATCACGCCGGCCCTGATCACCGGCGCTTTTGCGGAGCGGGCCAAGTTCAGCACGTTTATAATTTTTATACTGCTGTGGGCAACGTTCATATACGATCCTTTAGCCCACTGGGTTTGGGGGGTGAACGGGTGGATGCGGAATTTCGGAGCATTGGACTTTGCCGGTGGAACAGTCGTTCATATAAGCTCTGGGGTATCGGCCCTTGCCGCTGCCATTTTCTTTGGCAGAAGAATCGGTTATGGAAAAGAGCCCATGCCGCCCCACAACCTGCCGTTCAGCGTCATCGGAGCATCTCTTCTATGGGTGGGGTGGTTCGGTTTTAACGCCGGGAGCGCATTGGCCTCCGGCGCCCTAGCCACAAGCGCTTTTGTGGTAACTCATATCGCCACCGCGGCGGCGGCGCTTTCCTGGATGTTCATGGATTGGATCTTTCGGGGTAAACCAACGGTCCTGGGGGCTGCCAGCGGAGCAGTGGCCGGTCTTGTAGCAATCACTCCGGCATCCGGGTTCGTCGGGCCGCTTTCCTCAATAATCATCGGTCTAATAGCGGGGATACTTTGTTCAACCGCCTGCACCCTTAAGACCAAAATGGGTTATGACGACTCACTGGATGTAGTAGGTGTACACGGCGTAGGGGGAACCTGGGGAGCAATCGCCACCGGTCTATTTGCATCCACCGCCATCAATGCCGCCGGTAACAACGGTTTATTCTTTGGCAACCCCAAGCAACTTCTCATTCAGGTTATAGCCGTGATAGCCACTTGGGTCTTTGCCTTTGTTGGGACTCTCATTATCCTTTCCGTCCTCAAGGCTATCATGGGACTGAGAGTAACTGAAGAAGAGGAGATAATGGGACTAGACCTGAGCCAGCATAACGAGAAGAGCTATTCCCTTTGAGATTAAACCTATTTAACAGCCAGGGTGGACAACCACTCTGGCTGTTTTTTCGTTCATCAATTCATATTTGTAGAGACGCATTGCTATGCGTCTCTACGGTAAAAAATCGCCCGTTAATAGGGCTATCCAAAATAATTAGAAGTCAATAAATTAATGGAACCACTCTTGTAAAATAAGGTTTTAGAAAGATAAAAGTGCTTTTTTAAAACCTGGTTCCTATCTTCATGTTGCTTACGTAAATGTAGTCCAGTTTATGTTCATCCAATTAGCCTACGAAAGCCTTGGTTAAACAACTTATTTCCAGAAATGGGATAATTTCGGTTGCGAATTTTATACTGGACACTTCGACTCACTGGATGGGATTCGTAATAACAAAATTAGCATCCTTCGACCGGGCTCAGGATGAGCGAATGTTTATAAGCTAAATCCCTAGTTATACCGTTCGCTGAGCTAGGTCCCCCGGTTTAACCGGGGGAAGGGCGAACACCTCTATACTAAGAACGCCGGAATAGTTCGTTCCCACGCTTCGCACAGGGCAAGCTCGGAACAAAGCCGAAGGACTAGGTGTAGACTCGGCCAAGATATATGCGTTCCCTACAACCGCAAGTCAATTTCTTAGAAACTAGAAGAGTCACGCACCGGTTATACTTTTATTAAACACAACTTTAGTCCCACAAGGGGTAAATCTAATGGACACGTTCGAGTGCATAAGAAAGAGAAGGGATATAAGAAGCTATGTTAAAAAAGAAGTGCCGGACGAGGTGATTAGGAAGATTATCGAGGCGGGGAGACTTGGCCCGAGCGCCATGAACCTCCAGCCCTGGCAGTTCGTAATAATAAAGGATAAGGCAACGATCAAAGGATTGGAGAAATTTTGCACAAGCGGCAGGTTTATAGCTGGTGCGTCATTTGCTGTAGTGGTAGTTACCGACCCGGTCAACAAATGGCATGAGATAGACGGGGCCAGAGCGGTGCAAAATATGTCCCTTGCCGCCTGGAACGAAGGAGTGGGCACTTGCTGGATCGGAGCTATTGATAGAGACAAGGTAAAGGAGATGTTGGGTATTCCCAGAAAACTGCATATTCTGACCATTCTTCCATTCGGCTATCCCGAAGAATTCACGGTAAAGAGGAAAAAGATAAGGAAACCGGCCGAAGAGATATTTCATTGGGAGAAATACGGGCATAAATAAGAGGCCAAGGTCTAAGTTCTAAGCCCTGTGATTGTGAAATACCAAATCTCATCACAAACAAATTCCAATTAAGTATTGTTATAGACAAAACCTGTTCTTTCAGACGGTTAGTAAAGTTACACATTGCGAAGAGACTTCTAGAATTGTCATTCTGAACGAAGTGAAAAATCTAGAAAAGATAGATGCTTCGCGGAGTTTAGCGAAGGACTCAGCATGACTCCGCACGGAGTTTATTACGACGCTTCGTATGGGTAGGCCTTAGTTATCCAAGGATTTAGGGCGATGTGATATTAGCTAAAGTTCGAGGGCTGTTTTTGATAAACTGGATTACTTCTTTGGCAAATTTTAAAGTTCGTTCCTCTAGGTCATACTGTTTGGAGTTTTGGCTTTCGGTCATTTTGATTTGTTTGTAATTTGATATTTGTGATTTGATTACTTTTTAGTCATTTATCCTGCATCTTACGTCGTGCATCCTGTATCTTGTATCCTACATCACCTTCCCTCGAACTTTGGCTTTCTCTTTTCGGAGAAAGCCCTCTGGCCTTCCTTATAATCCTCGCTTTCCTGGACCTTTGAGATCATATCCTTAACCGAGGCTTCGTCCTTTTGGTTCATTAATTGATTTCTTTGCCAGGAGTTCATCATTTCTTTCATCGTACTCATGGAGAGAGGTGCGTTTTCTGAGATTTCCGAGGCTAGCTTATAGGTGAACTCCTCAAGCTCAGGCTGCGGTAAAGTGTAGTTAACGAGGCCGATTTTTTCTGCCCTGTGCGCATTGATATTTTTCCCCGTAAGAAAGAGCTCCTTTGCATAACCCAGTCCGACCAAGTTGATGAACTTTCTGATCCCGCTATAGGTATAAACAACTCCAAGCTTTGCCGGCGGCATACCGAATAGGGCATGATCGGCTGAGATTCTAAGGTCGCAGGTAACCGCCAGCTCAAGACCGCCGCCGAAGGCGTGGCCGTTTAACAGGGCAATCACCGGATAGGGGAAACGCTCTATGGCATTCGATGCGATCATGAGCGGGTGGTTATCCAGGTAATCCCTCATCATATCATCCTTTATCTTACCGATTGCCGATATATCGTAGCCGGAGGAGAAAGCCTTGTCCCCCGAGCCGCGGATAACGACGCACCTCACCTTCTGCTCAGCTTTTAGCCTGTTTAACTCAGAACCCAGTTGGAGGAGTATCTCCGGAGTCAGTGAATTTCTCTTTTCCGGCCTGTTAAATATGATGGTGCAGGTTCTTTCATTTTCTTCGATAACCAGCTCAGACATTGTTTCTCTCCTCAAGAAGGGTTGAAACTAGTATCATCCTTGACCCCTCTTTGTCAAATTCCCTATGAATGTTTGGGGATTATCGCTTCGACCGCGGCCCAAACAGCTTGAGCCGGCCAGAATGCGGAGAAGGATTGGTTTGTCCAACGGTTCACTGGACATACTCCCCAATGGGGGTGGCTCGTTAATGGGTAAAAACCACTCACAATCTTCCTAACTGGAAGAATCAGAAATTATTTGTTAATATTTTAAGTTAATAACAGGAGGGAGATTAGCCATGCCGCTATTTGAATACGAGTGTGATGCTTGCATAGACGAGTTCAACGCGGATATATCCGCGCTGGTCGAGAAGCTGACCAAGTCAAATGCTTCAAAGATAATGAAAAAAAACCCCAAGTTCTATTACATCGAGGTTTACGACGATAAAAAGGATAAAATGGTTTTTACCCTCGGGGAAAAGGGGAAGTCCTACATCAGGAGGTTTCGTTATAAACTGAAGAATAATAAAATCCTATATCTGGAATTAAAAAACTTTAAATTCTCCGAACTGATCTATGACAAAGAGGAAGAAAAGGATTTAATTTGCCCTGCCTGTAACAAAGGCGGCAAGATCCGCCGGGTTTATTCGACGTTCAAGGCTATTTTTGACGACAAGAGCAAGAGGGCGCCCGGACCGAAGGACGAGCTTCGCTGGCACCTGGAATACAAGCAGCAGAAGGATGAGGAAATAGCCAGCGAGTGGGTCGGATACGATTATCTTAACCAGTACTTCAACAGATAGGGGGGAGCCAAAATGCCTTTATACGAGTACGAGTGCATCAAATGCAGGAAGAATATAGAGGACTCGGTCAAGAAACTACAGAAAAAAATCGACCCGGAGACGGTGTCTAATCTGGTGGAGAAATATGACAATATTCATTACATTGAAGTTACCGATTTAGACAAGAACAAAACTCTGGCTAAGCATGGGAACAGGGACAGAAACGGCATCGAACTCGACTTTTATATCAACGATGGAAATACCAGGGTGCTCTTTAATACAAGAAGGTACCGCTTCGCCGAGCTTATTTACGATAAGGAAGATGAGAAGAATCTTAAGTGCTACTGCGGTGAGACCAAGCAGATCGAGAGGGTTGTCTCCAGCTTTGCTTACACCCACGACCTTTCTACAAACATGCCAAAACCGGACCTGTCGAACCTTCCGCCGGAGGTCAGGGCCAGGACGGTAATAAGCGATTATATCGAGGAAAAGGACAGGCCCAAGAAGAACCGTTAGTATCGGGTTAACAAAGAACCGTTAGCTTCAATCAGATTTGTTTTGGCCGTATGCCTCTTTCTTTTTGCCAAACCTCCTTCCCAGCTCCTGGTATATGTCATCGGGGGTTATTCCAAAGTAAGCGAGGGCTACCAGAGTATGAAACCAGAGATCCGTCGCTTCATAAACAACTTCATCTTTATTCCTGTTTTTGACTGCGATGATTGTCTCGCCGGCTTCCTCACCAACCTTTTTCAGAATAGCATCCAATCCCTTATCGAAGAGACCGCTTACATAGGAACCATCTCTGGGATTTCGCTTCCGATCATCGATTATTTGATATACATCCTCCAAAGTTTTCTTCGTGCCTGCTTTGCCGAATGATGGGGCATCTTTTTCATCTCCATTTAAGCGGGTAAAGAAACAGCTTCTCTTTCCGGTATGGCATGCCACTCCCTTTTGATTAACCAGTAGCAGGACCGTATCCCCGTCACAGTCAAGAAAGATATCGTTTACCTCCTGAAAATTGCCTGACTCCTCCCCTTTCCGCCAGAGCTTGTTCCGAGACCTGCTCCAGAAGTGAGCCCTCCTCGTTTCCAGGGTCTTTTCAATCGCCTCTTTGTTGGCATAGGCGAACATCAAAACCTGCCCGTTTTCGGCGTCCTGGACCACGACCGGCACCAGCCCCTTCTCGTCGAACTTTATGTCTCCGATGTTCATGTATTATTCCTCCGTAGATTAATATTAACCAAAACCGAGGGAAAATCCGAGTTGGTTTTTTTTGCATGGACGGGGGTTCTTATCGATTTGTGTAACCTATGTCCCCGGTCTATTCTGTAACCCAGGTCCCCGTCCTAACAATATTTATCCTCCCCCTTGATGGGGGGGAGGATACAGGTGGGGGTGTATTTATTACCCCCCATCCTTACCCCCACAAAGGGGGGAAGGAATTAATTGGGTTACAAAGGCAATTTGAATGAATAGGGATGGGACGGCGATTGCATAGCAAACATAAAAGATGGGAACGGATATTAAGAAGACGTTTTTATACATCTAAAGGCCTTGTTTCACAAATGTGAACCACTGGTTCCTAGTTATTTTGGACAGCAGTGTTTTATAGTTATAGAGAGCAGCCAGCACCCATTCCCAAAATTCATAGTTTATACAACCCCGATTTTATGAGAAAATAAAAGATAGAGTTCATTTGAAGACAATAATAAGGGGATAAGAAATGTTTTTCAGAGAATTTTATATCGAAGGGCTTGCGGCAATGTCCTACATGGTAGGAAACAGGTCTCCGGGAGAAGTGGCGGTTATCGACCCGATCAGGGACGTAGATTTGTATCTGGAGACCACTAGGCAAGAGGGTGTAAACATCACCCACATCTTCGAGACGCATATACATGCGGATTTCGTCTCCGGGTCCAGGGAGCTTGCCCAGAAAACTGGCGCAAAGATATACCTGAGCTCCCATGGCGGTAAGGATTGGCAGTACGAATTCGAGCATGTGCCCATGACCGAGGGTATGGAGTTATATTTGGGTCAGTACAAAATCAAGGTCATTCATACGCCCGGGCATACACCCGAGCACGTGATTTTTACGCTAACCGATACCAGCCGCAGTGAAGAACCTTGGATGGCATTTACCGGGGATTTTCTTTTTGTCGGGGACATTGGGCGCCCCGACCTCCTGGGAGACAGGTTCTCGGAGGAGCTTGCAGATAAGCTCTACGACAGCATACACACTAAACTCCTGGCATTACCGGATTGGGTTGAGGTTTACCCGGCCCACGGAGAGGGGTCACTATGCGGGAAAAATCTGGGCAGCAAGCGTAGCACCACTATCGGGTTCGAGAGGCGATTCAACTATGCCTTGAAGCCTATGTCTAAGAGGGACTTTGTGAGAGCCATACTTCAAGAGCAGCCGCCCGCCCCCGCTTATTTTCGCCGGATGAAAAAGATCAATAAAGAGGGTCCCAAGGTTCTGGGTACGCTTCCCCAACCGGCACCGATGGGTCCCAAGGAAGTGGAAAAATCACTCGACGGAGGCGCCGTGCTCATAGACACGCGCTCCCCCGAAGCCTTTGGCGGAGCGCATATAAAGGGTGCATACAGTATTCCGCTAGACTCGTCCTTTCCCACCTGGGTGGGCTATATCGTACCGCCCGACACGCCCATCTTGCTTATTGTTGAGAGGAAGGAGGATATAGAACAAATAGTCAGACACCTGATACGGGTAGGCTACGACCGGATTGCCGGATACCTGGACGGCGGCGTTCGGGCCTGGCTGATGGAGGGGTATCCTATAGCGGAGATTCCCCAGATATCGGCAGGAGAGCTTCGGAAAAAGATGGCTGAGGATAAAGGTGTCGTGGTTCTAGATGTCCGGACGGACTCTGAATGGAACTCCTTCCGCTATCCGTTCGCACTTCACATGCATGCGGGACAGCTTCAGGAAAAATACAAGGAGCTTGGTTTAAAAAGTGAAACACCCATCGTCGTAACCTGCAGGAGCGGCCACAGAGGAAGCATAGCTTCGAGCATACTGGAGCAAAATGGGTTCACGAATGTGTCCAACCTCCTGGGCGGGATGGTGGCATGGCAGAACTCCGGGGGAGAGACATGCTCAAAGCCCGGCTGCCCGGAGTACCAGGAATGGGGGCCCTGGTGGCACGATGCCATAAACCAGCCCAAGAAAGTAACCGACGATATCTTTATCGGAGGCCAGCCCAGCGAAGCGGATTTGAGCGCCATAAAGGCAAAAGGGTTTAAGAGCATCATCAACCTCAGGACATCTTCTGAAGAAAGTATTCTCAGCCCGGAGGATGAAAAAAGCAAAGCCGGGGAAATGGGGTTTGAGTATGCCAATATCCCGGTTATCGAAGAAGTAAATAGCGAGACTGTGAACAGCGTCTTCGAGAAGATAAAGGAACTCAGAGAAAACAGCGGTCCTGTTTTCATTCACTGCGGAGGGGGAAGGCGGGCGGCGGCAATGGCCATACTCTATCTTGCGGTAGAGAGCGGCCTGACTTTGAAGGACGCTTTAGAAAAAGCCCAGGAAATGGGGCTTAATTTGGAGGCGGAAACCCGGCTGAAGGATTTATTCTGGAAATACCTGGAGGATAGGTAACTCTGTCAAAAAAACAGCCGAGTAAGAAACTGAGGATTGCCGGAGGGGGCTCACCTACCCTCCAAAGGATAAATAGTAGCACTAAGCCCGGAATGTTTTAGGTTACTTGCCAGGGGAGAGGTGCTGAGAATGAAAGTGCCATTACCTGCCGAGGCGCCAATGCGCGAGAGTGAAATCGAATACCGCACACTGGTAGAGCAAGTTCCTGCCATTATTTACACGGCGAGGCTAGACGAAATCGGCAGTACTTTCTATGTCAGCAAGCGAATTGAGCAATTGGGTTTCTCTCAGGCCGAATGGCTGGAAGACCCGGCACTTTGGTCCAAACAACTGCACCCTGATGACCGTGAGCGCGTGCTGGCCGAATACACTCGTGCCTATACTAAAGGTGAACCGTTCAGGTCTGAATACCGTCTGCTGGCGCGAGACGGCAGGGTGGTGTGGTTCCGTGATGAATCGGTTATCGTGCGTGACTCTACCGGTCAGCCTCTCTACCTTCAGGGTGTTATGATGGACATCACCGAGCACAAAATGGCGATGGCCGAACGGGATCGGCTCTTCAATCTTTCCATTGACATGCTGTGTGTAGCTGGCTTTGACGGGTTCTTCAAACAAATAAACCCGTCCTGGGGCAGGGTACTCGGCTGGAGCGAGACCGAATTGCTGGGCAGTCCGTGGCTGGATTTTGTCCATCCTAACGACCGCGATCGGACGGTTCAAGCGCTCACACAATTGTCAGCGGGCGAACCCGTATACGATTTCGAGAACCGCTACCGGTGCAAGGACGGCTCATATCGCTGGATTTCATGGACCACTTTTCCGCTTCCTGCTGAACAACTCACCTTTGCTGTCGCCCGGGACATCACCGAGCGTAAGCGTGCGGAGGAAGCAATAAAAGAAAGCGAGAAACTCCTGCGAAAGGTGATTGATAGCCTTGGTCCCTATATGTTTGTCGGTCTCCTGACGCCGGACGGCACTGTGCATTGGGTGATGGGTCGAGGAGAATTTACTTACGCCGAGGACGGTCAGCCGCTTCGGATGCGTGGCGTTGTGGTCGAAACCACCGAACGCAAACTGATGGAAGAAAGAATGGTGAGAGAAAGGGATTTCTCCGAAGCGATGATAAATAGCCTGCCGGGGATATTTTACCTTTATGACGATACCCAAAAATTCCTGCGGTGGAATAAGAACTTTGAGCACGTTTCAGGATACTCGGCCGACGAGATAGCTGGAATGAGCCCCCTGGATTTCTTTACTGGGGATGAGAGAAGGCTTATCGAAGAGAAGATACAAGAGGTCCTCACAAATGGCGAGTCCAGCGCTGAAGCGAATTTTGTCTCCAAAGATGGAAGAAGAACACCCTACTATTTTACTGGGTTACGCATCGAGATAGATAACAAACCTTGTCTCATAGGAATGGGGATAGACATTACCGACCGCAAGCTTGCCGAGGAGGCGCTTGAGAGGGCATACGGCGAACTGGAAGAGAGGGTGGATGAGCGAACCAGAGAACTAACGGAGGCTAATATCAAACTCAAAGAGCTAGACCGCCTTAAGGCGGAATTTCTGGCCACCATGAGCCACGAGCTGCGAACTCCTTTAAACTCCATAATCGGTTTTACCGGGATGATACTCCAGGGTATGGCCGGTGAGATTAACGAAGAACAGAAGAAACAGCTCTCCATGGTTTATAACTCCGCAAAGCACCTTTTGAGTCTTATTAATGACATCCTGGACCTTTCCCGGATTGAATCAGGCAAGGTAGACGTTTCGATGAGTGAGTTCAAGGTTGATGAAGTTATTTCCGAAGTCGTTCGGAGTCTGGATCCTATGGTTTCTCAGAAGGGTTTGCGACTCATAACCGAGATACCGGATGAAATCCCGGAAATTTGGAGTGACCGAAAGAAGTTTTTCCAGATACTCCTCAATCTGGTCAACAATGCGGTGAAGTTTACCGACAGGGGTGAGATAAAGATTGCCTGTAAGACTGATAATAACAACCTTGAAGTGAGCGTTTCCGACACGGGCATAGGTATAAAAAAGGAGAATATGGACCTGCTATTTGAGGCGTTTCGGCAGGTGGACGGGTCGTCGAGGCGGAGATATGAAGGGACGGGGCTTGGACTCTATCTCTGCAAGAAGTTGTTGGATTTGTTGGGGGGCAGAATTTGGGTCGAAAGTGAGTACGGCAAGGGCTCCAGGTTTACTTTTACGTTACCTCTTGGGCCAAAGGTAAGGGAATAAATGAGAAAAAGGGTTTTGATAGTGGAGGACGACGAGCAGAATTTGTATTTAGCCACTTTTCTTCTAAAAAAGAACGGCTATGAGGTTATCGCAGCTAGAAACGGGTTTGAGGGAATAGAAAAAGCCAAAGCGGAAAGACCCGACCTTATACTCATGGATATGCAGCTTCCGGAGATGGACGGATATGAGGCAACCAAACTGATAAAGGGGATTGACGAGATCAGCCGCATACCCATCATAGCAGTAACGTCTTATGCTATGGTAGGTGATAGAGAAAAGGTGCTGGCCGCCGGCTGTGTGGGATACATAGAAAAGCCCATTGAGCCGGACACCTTTGTATCGGAGATTGAGAGGAACATTTAATAGCAGTCAGCTATCAGCTATAAGCTGAGGGAACTGCACATGGGAATAAGTAAAGATGGTTTACGCACCCCGTCCCTTCGGGACATCCCTCTCAAGAGGGGATTATCCCGAGAAATTCACCTCTTGAAGAGGGGATTACTCCAAGAAAGTCCCCTCTGGAGAGGGGATTTAGGGGTGTGTAGGGGAACTTCCGGAATGGCTCTTTGCCGGAGTAGAATTGAAGTTTACCGCGGAGGGCGCGGAGAACACAGAGAAAAAGCCTTGAATGTAATCTTTGCACTCTCGGCGGTTAAAGATTTGCTGGCCGCTGATCGCTTACATAAGGGGTTAGGCAATGAAAATCTTGATTGTTGATGATAAGAAAGAGAACCTTTACATGCTCGAAAAACTGCTCTCGGGTAGCGGCTACGAGGTTGATACCGCTGCCGATGGTATCGAAGCCCTGGAAAAACTCCATGCGGACAGGTTTGAAATGATAATATCCGACATCCTGATGCCCCGGATGGACGGGTTCCGGCTCTGCCATGAAGTTAAGATGGATGAAAGGCTGAAACATACGGCTTTTGTCTTTTATACGGCTACTTACACCGACCCCAAGGATGAGGAATTCGCCCTTAGCCTGGGGGCAGAGAAGTTCATCATCAAACCGCAGGAGCCGGATGTCTTTATAGGAATATTAAAAGAGGTCATCAGAAGCTACGAGGCGGGAACGCTCAACACACCTACGGCTCCGGTTGAAGAGGAGGCCGTTTATCTTAAGGAGTACAATGAACGTCTCATCAAGAAGCTGGAAGACAAATTGCTTGAGTTGGAGAAAAAAAATCGTTACGAAACAATCATTAGCGCCGTGGCCCTAACCATCCATCAGTCAATTAACTTAGCAGAGATTCTGGAGGACGCCGTTGAAGTCATGAGCAAAAACATAGATGGAGTGGACAACGTCTCCATCTACCTGGTAGAAGGTGAAGAAGCGGTTCTAAAAGCTTACAGAGGCTATCCTAGTTGGTGGATCAAAAAAGTGAGCAGAATCCCTTATCCCAAAGGCTTTACGTGGAAAGTAATCATGGAAGGAAAACCCAGGTACGTTACAGATGTAGACCAGGATATGGTTATTGGCCCGGCTGGGAGGGAAATGGGTACGAAGAGCTATGTATCCATGCCTATCAACCATGAAGGCAAGACAATAGGGGTTATAAATATAAACTCCCTTAAGAAAAATGTCTTTAATGAAGAAGAACTAAAACTGCTGGAAGCCGTGGCACTACAAATAGAAATTGCTATCAATAATGCACGGTTAGTAGAGTCAATACGCGATAGGGAAGAGCGTTTACAAGCCATCTTCAAGAACGAACCAGAGTGCGTGAAGGTGGTAGCGCCCGACGGCACGCTCGTTCAGATGAACCCAGCGGGGATTAACATGATCGAGGCAGATAGCGTGGAGATGGTCATAGGGAAATCGATATATCCTATAGTTGCTCCAGAACACCGTGAGGCATTCCGTCGACTTATGGAAGAGGTTTTTCAGGGCCACACCGGTATCCTTGAGTTTGAAATCATCGGGCTAAAAGGAACACGCCGCTGGCTTGAAACCCACGCTGTTCCGCTCCGCAATGAGCGAAACGAAGTCATTTCACTTCTTAGTATCACACGTGACGTAACCGAGCGAAAGCTGGCGCAGGATAGGATAAAAGAACAAGCTGCCCTGCTCGACCGATCACAGGACGCCATTGGTGTCCGAGATATGGAACACCGAATCATCTACTGGAATAAAAGCGCAGAATGCTTATACGGTTGGAAAGCAGAAGAAGCCATAGGCAAAAATGCAAATGAACTCCTGTATAGAAAGGGTTCACCTGAGCTCATGGAAGCACAAAAGATTGTGATGGAAAGAGGAGAATGGATAGGAGAGTTACCTCAGGTAACAAAAGACGGAAGAGAAGTAATTGTGGAGAGTCGCTGGACTCTCATGCGTGACAGCGATGGAACACCGAAATCAATACTCATCGTTAACACCGACATCACCGAGAAGAAGAAACTGGAAGCCCAGTTCCTCAGGGCGCAGCGGCTCGAAAGTATAGGTACACTTGCTGGTGGTATAGCCCATGACCTCAACAATGTCCTGACACCAATAATGATGGCATTGCAGCTTCTTCGGCAGAAGTTTACCGATGAACACAGCAAAAGGTGGCTTGACACTCTCGATGCCAGTGTCCAGAGGGGAGCCGATTTGATAAAGCAGATTCTTGCCTTTGCCAGGGGCTCTGAAGGGGTCCGCACTCCTATACAGTTCGGATACCTTATTTCTGAAACCAAAAGCATCTTGTTAGAGACATTTCCCAAATCGATCGAAATCAATACCGATATCCCCAAGGACCTCTGGCTAATCTCGGGAGACAAGACACAGCTAAATCAAGTCCTAATGAACCTATGTGTGAATGCTCGGGATGCAATGCCCAACGGGGGAAGACTGAGCATATCCGCAGAGAATTTCTTCATCGATGACAGCTATACGATTATTAATATAGAAGCTAAAACCGGTCCATACATCGTTGTGACCGTCTCCGATACAGGTATTGGTATTCCTCCTGGACACTTGGAAAAGATATTCGACCCGTTCTTCACCACTAAAGAGGCAGGCAAAGGAACAGGACTGGGACTTTCGACGGCCTATAGAATTGTCAAGGATCACGGTGGGTTTATAAATGTTCGTAGTGAGGTAGGGAAGGGAACGAGCTTTAAGATATACCTACCGGCAATCGAAACGACGGAAACATTAGACCGAGAGAAGAAGAAAACGGAAGAGCTTCCACCGGGCAAGGGTCAGTTGATACTGGTTGTGGACGATGAGAATTCTATATGTGAGATAACCAGGGTGACATTGGAGGCCCATGGTTATAATGTGATCACGGCCAACGACGGTGCAGAAGCCGTGGCGCTTTATGCACAGGACGCAGAAAAAATAGAAGCGGTTATTCTGGATATGGTGATGCCGATTATGGATGGACCAGAAACCATTCGTGCCCTCCTCACGATCGACCCGAGGGCTAAAATTATTGCCGCCAGCGGATTAATGGAGAGGAACATACTGACTAGGATCAGAGAAACGGATGTAAGTGCTTTTCTATCAAAACCTTATACGGCTGACACGCTTTTGAATACCTTACACCAGGTTCTTAGCGCCAAATAGAAAGTTGTGGCGGGCTTTTTACGGGTACGCCGTTCTTTTAAAAAGGGATAAAAACTACTATGTTGATTAACCCTTACCGTCTCCACGCCCGCTCGTAAACCTGCGCGTAGTAGTCATGATATTCCCCGGAGATTACACGCGCAATCCATTCTTTATTCTCCAGATACCAGCGTATGGTGCGGGAAAGTCCCTCTTCAAAACTGACCCGGGGCTTCCAGGCTAATTCCTTCTGAATTTTGGTAGAGTCTAGCGCGTAGCGGAAATCATGGCCGGGTCTGTCTTCTACGAATGAGATAAGCTTTTCCAGTTCTTTAACCGGCTTTGCTAAGTTCTCCGCCAGTAGTGCGCATATCAGTCTGACCACCTCGATATTTCGGTACTCATTGCCTCCGGCGATGTTATACACCTCTCCAGCCCGGCCTTTTTCGATGACGGAAGCGATCCCCCTGCAGTTATCTTCTACATAGATCCAGTCCCTAATGTTTTCACCCCGGCCGTAAACCGGCAAGGGTTTTCCCTGAAAGGCGTTATTGATGATAAGCGGGATTAGCTTCTCCGGAAATTGGTATGGGCCGTAGTTATTCGAGCTCCGGGTGATAATCACCGGTAAGCCATAGGTCCGGTAGTAGGCTCGACAGACCAGGTCGGCAGAGGCCTTACTGGCCGCATAAGGGCTGTTAGGGCTAAGGGTAGAATTTTCTGAGAACCTTCCCTCTTCGATAGAACCGTAAACCTCATCCGTGGAGATGTGCACAAACCGCTCTGTACCGTGGGTCCTTGCCGCCTCCAGTAAAACCTGGGTACCCTCGACGTTTGTTTTTATGAAAGGTAGGGGGTCCAAGATGCTCCGGTCTACATGAGACTCTGCGGCAAAGTTAACCACCACATCAAAGGGGCTCTCTTTAAAAATTTCACCGACGAGAGAGCGATCGGCAATGTCTCCCTTAATGAAACGGTAGCGCGGGTCGCCCTCCAGGTCTTTCAGGTTCTCCAGGTTGCCGGCATAGGTAATCTTGTCCAGATTACAAACTTGCCAGTTGGTGTGTTCGTTCAAGGCGTAACGGATGAAGTTACTCCCGATAAAGCCAGCACCGCCGGTGACCAGGAGTTTGAGCTTACCCATGCTTTACGTCCCAATTGTAGGGTATAGAGGGGTCATCGTAGGGTAGCCTGTATTCATCAGGCTCGGTATAGTCGTAAAGCTCGGTTGGGAAGTTGACTATCAGTCCTAATTGTCCGCCCTCTGCGGTAAATCCGTGATAGACAAAAGGGGGAATCTTAACCAGCATCGGATTCATGATGCCGATGTGAAATTCGTTGACCCGGCCCCTGGTTGGCGAGTCTTCCCTAGGGTCGTAAAGCACCACCCTAGCCATTCCCGAGACGCATACGAAATGGTCCCACTGCTTCTTGTGGTAGTGCCATGCTTTGATAACGCCGGGGTAACAGGCGGTGATATAACTCTGGGCAAAACGGTCAAACTCCTTCCAGTCTGAGCGCAGCATCTCCATGAGAAAACCCCTTCCGTCCGGGATGAGTTTCAGTTGTTTTACCTGGGCTCCGTGTATAAGCTCCTTGCTTAAGGCCATGGCTCCTCCCAAACCTACACTAGAGTATTACTTCCGAATCGTCCCCAATCATAAGGCGAAATGCCTGGTGATTATCCGTTCCCTTTCTAACCACGGCGTTACGGCCAATGACGCTATCCTCCAAGCGTTGTACGTTGGAAATCCTTGCTCCATCCAGAATTACGGAATGCTGCAGGCTGGAATTTTCGACCAAGCAGCCCTCTCCTATGCTGGTATAAGGGCCGATGAAGGAGTTTTTGACAAGTGTCTTAGCACCTATAATTGCGGGGCCGCGGATCTTGCTGTTTTCAACTAGGACGTTTTGGTCAACAAAAATCCTGCCGGTAATCGCGCTTCTCGAATCAACCCGGCCCTTGATTTCTCTTTTTATACACTCATCCAGTACAACGCTGTTGGCCTCCAAGAGGTCGTCTTTTTTACCGGTATCGAGCCACCAGCTATTTAATTTGAAGCTTTCCACCTTACCGCCTGATTCCATTATATTTTGGATGGCATCGGTGATCTCTAGCTCGTTTCTCCAGGAGGGTTTTATTCTGGAAATGGCGTCGTGAATTGTGGGGGAAAATACATAGACCCCAACCAAGGCCAGGTCTGACGGCGGTTCTTTGGGCTTTTCCACCAGGCGGAGGACCCGACCGCTCGCATCCACCTCGGCCACTCCAAACATTTTAGGGTCTACTACCTCTTTCAACAGAATGACTGCATCGGCCTGAGAGTCGGTGAAGGATTTGACCACCTGTTCGATACCCTGACCGATTAGGTTATCGCCCAGATACATCACGAAAGGCTCGTCCTTCAGATAGTCCTTGGAAATTTTTACTGCGTGCGCCAACCCCAAAGGCTCCTCCTGGAGTATATAAGTCAGATCAAGATTCCAGTTCCTCTTTGATAAACTCTCCTTTATCAAGTGGCCGGTTTCCGGAGATATTATTACTCCGACCTCCTTGATTCCGGCCTGTTCTAGATGCTCCATGACGTAATAGAGCACAGGCCTATTGGCTACCGGGAAAAGCTGTTTAGCCATTGTATAAGTTAGAGGCCTTAATCTTGTTCCTTTACCCCCTGCCAGTACCAGAGCCTTCATCGAAAAACCCTCTCCAGTATGTTATTCTCACGCATGAAAAGGCTTAAGGCATCCCGCCAGTCCGGCATAGTGTCTAGTCCCTGAAGCCGGAGCATATAGTTGTCCAATACCGAATTTTTGGGTCGTCTTGCCGGCCTGGGGTAGTCCTCGGTAGATACGGGCCTTATCTTAACCTCCAGGTTTGCGCATCTGAATATTTCTACGGCAAAATCATACCAGGTGCACTCCCCCTGGCTGGTGCAGTGGTAAGTACCATAAAGCTCGGTTGTCATTATTTGTATGATTTCTCTAGCCAGGTCGGTCGTGCATGAAGGCGTGCCCCTCTGGTCATTCACCACTCTTAACTCTTCTCCCTTCATCCCTAACTCAAGCATGGTCTTTACGAAGTTCCTACCCTCTATACCGTAAAGCCACGCCGTGCGTATTATGAAGAACCGGCTGGTCTGCTCCTTCACGAACTGCTCACCCAGTAATTTAGATTGGCCGTATATGTTTAGAGGATTGGGGGTGTCAAATTCCCGGTAGGGGCCTTCTTTAGCCCCGTCAAAAACATAATCGGTGCTGATATAAACGAGCTTGGCGCCGATATGGCTTGAGACAGAGGCGACGTTTCGCGCCCCCAGGGCGTTTACCTTGAAAGCCAAATCCATTTGGCTTTCACACTGGTCAACGGAGGTGAAGGCAGCCGCATGGATGATGATATCCGGTCTCGCCTCACTGATAAATCCTTTGACTTTAGCGTAGTCGGTTATATCTAGGTCGGGTCGCCCTGTTGCTATGACCTTGTAATCTTTAGTGGTCTCCAAAAGACGGAGCAAATCATGACCTAGCTGTCCGGTAGCACCAGTGATAAGAACCCTCAACTACCCACCCCTCGATTCGTCGCTGCTTCGAAAACCGGCAATCCACTCAATTTGTCGACGCATTGTTAAAACTGGATTTTAAGTAATACTATAATACGGAGCGGGTTTAAAGACAAACTTGTTGTTTTCCTATTCATGGGTATAATTTCAAATTCTTAATCGGGGCGTAGCGCAGATGGGAGCGCGCGGCGCTTGGGACGCCGAGGTCGGAGGTTCAAATCCTCTCGCCCCGACCATCTTTGATAAAGGTAACCACAAAGACACAAAGGACAGAAAGAAAAATGTTAATTTCTTCGTGTTCTTTCTGCCTTAGTGGCAAGTAAGATACTTTGTTCATTACCGTTGATCATAGTGGGCTTTAACTTTGTTTTTGTCCTTAATAACTAGCCCATTTTTCAAAAAAATCATACTAAAGTAGGATTGTCTTTTCCGGAGATGTATATATCTAATTTAGTCTAGGATTAGCTAATGAGATACACCCAACTGGATAGACTGATTTCAGAGGTCTTAAACCTTGAAGAAGGCTCTATTTTCGTACTCAAAAAAATAGGATATGACAGCTTGCTCGCGTTTTCCTATCCCTATGAACTAAGAGGCTCCACGATCTCGATTATAAATCAAAACTTGTTAGGCAAGGCATTAATACATAGAAGCCCGATTATATTGAACCAATGCGACGAGGAAATGGATTCCGCCTACCTGAGATATCTTGCTATGAAAAATAGCGATGTTTCGATTAAAAAGATGATCGCCTATCCGGTTTGTACTTCCGATGAGTTTAGTGAGGTTATTCTTATTATGAGAAAGAAAAGAGAAGGGGCTGAAGTGAAGGATTTCCTGGGGGAAGATTTGGTAAAGATAAAAAAGGTTCTTGATAGCGTATTTACTGCCCGGTTGGAAAAACCCGCTTTTTCAGCCAACGGGGATTGATATCCTCTTTCCATCCAAATTTTATAGGTTATACATCCGATATCTTCGGAAAAGGATCGGCAGCTTGGGCCGTTCTCCAATCCTGCTTCTAGGACGGTTTTCTTGCACGGCTAAAAGGGGTTGGGTACAATTCTTCTCTGCCCAACTGGAAAATAACTAGAAAGTAACTAAGATATTAGTTAATAGGGTGTTGTAACCCTATGAAATCATTCATTTGCGCCCATAGCTCAGTTGGACAGAGCAACGGCCTTCTAAGCCGTGGGTCGGGGGTTCGAATCCCTCTGGGCGCGAGATCTGATGGTGGGTGTAGCTCAGCTTGGTTAGAGCGCCAGGTTGTGGCCCTGGAGGTCGCCGGTTCAAGTCCGGTCATCCACCCCTTGATTTCCCTAGTAAGGGCTTGACAGTTTTAAACCTTTGGGTAGCTTTAATCCCTCAAATTTACACACCCTAATCGGGAAAAATCCATTAAAGACCTGGAAACCGAAAGATAAGCATGAATCTTAGGTGCGGAGTTGTAGGCCTGCCCAACGTGGGTAAGTCCACCCTTTTTAACGCCTTGACCGGCGCCGGAGCAGAGGCGGCTAACTTTCCCTTTTGCACTATAGAGCCTAATGTCGGAGTGGTCCCGGTGCCTGATGAGAGGCTTGATAAAATTGCCGAACTGGTCAAGCCTCATAAGATAACACCGGCTTTTTTAGAGGTAGTGGATATAGCCGGCCTGGTAAAGGGCGCGTCTGAGGGAAAGGGTAGGGGCAATGCCTTTTTATCGCGTATACGCGAGGTCGATTTGCTTCTTCACGTGGTGCGCTGCTTCGAGGATGAAAACGTCATGCACGTCGAGTGTTCGGTCGATTCTCTAAGGGATATAAGAATCATCGAAGATGAGCTAATACTGAAAGACCTTGAGACCATCGAGAAGAGGGAGCAACGCCTCAGCACTCAGGCAAAGAGCGGTGCTACGGCAATTAAAAAAGAACTGGATTTGGTGATGGAGCTAAGAGAATTCGTGGAGAAGGGAAACAAGGCAAGAAAATTTCCTCTGGAGAATGGGTCGGAGAGGATTATAAAAGAATTATGCTTATTGACGTCAAAACCGGTCCTATACGTTTGCAATGTTTCGGAAGTCGATATCCCCGATGCGGCGGCCAATTCGGAGGTTAAAAAGGTGAAGGCTTATGCCCAAGGCGAAGGCTCGGACGTGATTGTGGTATGCGCCAAGATAGAGGCGGAGATTGCCGAGCTTGACCGAGAGGAAAAAAGCCCATTCTTAAACGAGCTTGGGCTCGCCGGCTCGGGCCTGGATAAGCTTATCCAGGTAGCTTATGAAAAGCTTGGCCTCCTCACCTACTTCACCGCGGGTCCCAAAGAAGTCAGGGCTTGGACGATTCAATCCGGCACTAAGGCGCCCCAGGCCGCCGGTGTTATTCATAGCGATTTTGAGAGGGGTTTTATCAGGGCGGAAACGCTAAAATTCGATGACCTAATCAAACTCGGCTCGGAGGCAGCAGCCAGAGAATTGGGAAAGATGCGTTCCGAGGGCAGGGATTACGTGGTTCAGGACGGCGATATAATGTTATTCAGGTTTAATGTGTAGAAGTTAATTTGTTTAAACGGGGGAAAGATATCATTACCCCGTAGGTCAGACAGGAATGTCTTACCTACCGTTACAAATCAATTTAAATATTTTGGTAGAACAGACATTCTTGTCTGTTAACACCTTCCTAAATTGAGCTCTTTCTCAGGTACAATTAAACGTAGCCTTTGAATATTTCTCGGTCAGACCTGCAGTATGCCGAGTTCCTTTTATGTACAAAGAGATAATCAGGCCTATTCTGGATAGACTCGATTCAGAGACGTGGCATGACATAGCGCGTGAAGCCCTTCACCTAGCGGAGGTTTCTCCAGCTACCCTAAAAATCCTGGAACAATTTGCCCATGGGCGTAGAAGATACAAGGACGAAAGGCTACGGGTTAATGTAGTCGGTATTGAATTCGAGAACCCTTTGATTGTAGGGGCCGGCTGGGATAAAGCCGGCCGCGCAGTGAAGGCACTCTGGCAGTTGGGTTTTGCCGGAGTGGAGGTGGGTTCAGTCCTGGCCAAGCCCCAGCCGGGTAATCCCAAGCCCCGGCAGTTCATGCTTACGCCAGAAGTGGCTTTAAACTGGCTCGGTTTCAACAGCCCGGGGATGGAGGCCGTGGCCAAAAACCTGGAGAGATATAAAAACAGTAACATCCCGATAGGCATTAGCATCGGAAAGAATAGGGATGTAGATGCAGAAAACGCCCCTGAAGCCCATGCCGTCGTGGTGAGAAGGCTCTATGAATACGCATCATACTTTGCCGTTAACGTAAGCTCGCCCAACACGCCCGGGTTGAGGAAGCTACAGGATAAGGGACCCCTTACCGATATCGTTCGGGCAGTGAATGCGGCCATAAAAGAGGTTGCTTCTAACTTGTCCGGAATGACTACGGGTACAAAACCCGTCTTTGTTAAGATTTCACCGGAGCTAACTAATGAGGCGGTTGATGATGTAATCGATGTGGCTATCAACAACAGTCTGGCCGGAATTATCGCCACCAACACCACCGAGGATCCGGACATCAAGGCGAAATACGGCGAGAAGTGGAGGAAGAAACCCGGCGGGCTCAGCGGGAACGATGGGGACTTCAGAAAAATGGCTACCGCTAAAATCGCTTATATTCATAAACAGGCCGGTGACAGGCTCGAAATCATGGGTGTAGGTGGGGTTCATGACACGGAAACGGCTTTGGAGAAGATAAGGTCGGGGGCAAAGCTTCTTCAAGTCGTCACGGCTATCCGTGCCGAGGGCACCACTGTGGCCGGAAGAATAAACAGGGGCATAGTGGAATACATGGAGAAAGAAGGCATCAAGAGCCTCGATGAAATAGTCGGGGTTGATGCTTGAGGATGAATCCAACTCCCTTTCCATGCCGAGTAGGAGAAAAAGGGAATCCGTTCGCCCTGAGTAGTGAGCCCTGCCAGGCTTAGGACAGGCCTGTCGAACTATCGAAGGGCGAATGTTTTACGCTTTAAATTCATACTTCGATTAGACTCAGTATGAGCGGATGCATGCAACCGGTGGAAAAACGTTCAAAATAAAGCTCCGTTCGTCCTGAGCAGATCCTCCGGTTTAACCGAGGGAAGGACGAACACCTCCCTTACTAAACAAAAGACCATACTTCGACCCTTCGACGATGCTCGGGGCTCAGCATGAGCGGATTTACATCCGCTTAAGTGATTAATAAAATATGCGTGAGGAATTGAGAGATTAATCAAGTGGGGTTGGTAGAAAGACTGGGCATGACACTGTTAGGGAAGAAGTGTTTATTGTAGGGGTGAACCTTGTGTTCACCCCTTAATAAGAAACAGGGCGAATACAGGATTCGCCCTTATCAGGATTACCGCATTGGAAAAATTGCTAATTCTCACAACCTATAAACCCTCTCCTTCCAGGCGACGCCTTTCCCACTCACAACCTTGTAGGCGGATGAGAGTATTATGGCTATGTACATTGCCGCACCTAATGGAAATGAAAAGGAGTAATAGCGAGGAACAGCAAAGAGCGGGGTAGTTTGCCAGCCAAGATAAACGATTAAAGCCGGAAGAAAGATACTCTCCCCAAAAATTAAGAATGTTGCAAGAGTGCGGGCTCCTAGAAAGACCAAATTAACAAACGACCAGACAAAAAGCACGGGAGGAACAATTCCCCGGGCAAGGAGAATTGCTATGGACAATGACACCAGGCTCCATTTCTTGCCCAGGCCGAAGAAAAGATTTTTCGTCCATCCTTCCCATATTTCCTGAAAGTTCGACTCTAGCTAAGCCGTCTTTGTATCATGTCCGGCAATCCGTAGTTGATCTTATGTTCTATAGTGCGCATTAATTTTCAGGTAATCCATGGTGATGTCGCTGGCGATGACGAAGTGGCTCGACTTACCATCCTTAAGGTCTAAGGTAATGGGGAAATTAGGCTCTTTGAGGACATGGTTAACCTCTCTCTCATCCATCACCTCGACCCCGTTTTTCACCACCCTATGCTGTCCGAAGTATAAGTCCACCTTCGAAGGGTTGAACCTGACCCCCGCTCTTCCCGCTGCCGCCAGCACTCTACCCCAGTTTGCATCCTCCCCGTAAAAAGCGGTCTTCACCAGAAGTGATGAACCTATAACCCTGGCAATCTTCTCGGCGTCTTTTTGGGTCTTTGTACCTTTCACTATTATCTTTACCACCTTCGTCGCTCCCTCTCCGTCCCGCACTATCATCTCGGCGATCTCACCGGTCAGTTCGTTCAGGGTTTTTTCGAGCCTCTTGTAATTCTTATCCCCTTCTTTTACCGGCTTATTCCCAAGGAAGCCATTTGACAGCATGAGCACCGTGTCGTTCGTGGAAGTGTCTCCGTCGACTATTATTCGGTTGAAAGAGTTGTCCACCGAGTTTCGGAGAGCTTTCTTTAATGTCTTACTCTCCATGTCGATATCGGTAAGGATGAAGCAGAGCATCGTGGCCATCTGGGGGGCGATCATCCCCGCGCCTTTTCCGATAGCGCAGATGGTGCCTACCTTTCCTCCGTCGATCTTCACCCGGGCCGACGCATACTTAGGAAACTTATCCGTGGTCATTATGGCTTCCGCGGTGTGGATTAATCCCTCTTCGCTTAGGTTTGATGTAAGCTCAGGAATGGCCTTTACGATTTTGTCCATCTGAAGGTATACACCGATTACGCCGGTCGAGGATGGAATTACCAGGTTTTCCTGGATTTTCAGCTCATCGGCGACCGTTTTTGCGGTAAGCTTTGCATCCTTTAATCCCCTTTGCCCGGTCGATACGTTGGCATTCCCGCTATTTATGACGACGGCCTGGCACAAACCGCTTTTGATCCTTTCCATTCCCACCAGGACCGGTGCGGCTTTTACTATATTGGTGGTAAAAACGGCCGCCGCCTTTGCCGGTATTTTTGAGAATATAAGCCCTAAATCCTTCTTGCCATTCTTCTTTACCCCTGAGGATACTCCAGAGCCGAGGAAGCCCGGAACCTTTATCATCGCATCATCTCCTCTATGAATTTGGACGATTTAATCTCCTTGCCGGTATGGTACTCGGTAAATCTGTAGAGCATTCTGATAAAATCAAAGGCCCTTTCCGCATTCATCTCATTCGAGCCTATGCTTGAGAGAGAATTCTTAGAAAGTAAAAACCCGTTTGATTTATCTCCTCTGCATTCACTGCAAAGAACCCCTCCCTTGGCTATGCTGAAGACTCCTTCGTCAACCGGCTTTCCGCAACCGGCACAATTATCAAAATTGGGCTTATATCCGGAGTAGGATAGGAGCGAGACCTGAAAATTCAAAATCTTGGAGGGGAGGTGGTTGTCCTTGCTCAAGCTTGATAGGGTATGAACAAGTAGCTCGAATATATTATTGTTCGGCTCCTCTTCGGGGAGGGTTATATCTACATTCTCCAGCACGAAGTTGCCCCAGGCGAATAGCTCGATGTCTTCCATGATATTGGAGAAGACTCTTATCATCTCGGCGTCTTCGATAAACTTCATACCACCCGGCTTTTGGCTGAACCTGATGCGGAGATGAACGAATGGTTCGAGCCTTCCGCCGAAGCGCTTCCTACTTTTCTTGGCGTTCTTTGCCAGCCCGCGGATCTTTCCAAAGTCCCGGGTAAAAGCGGAGACAATGTAATCCGCCTCGCTGTATTCGGATTTCCGGAGAATAAAGGCCTCGGATGTTTGCATCGAAGATATTATTGCCTAAAAGTGAGTACTTCGCCACTAAGGCACGATGACACTAAGGAAATTGTTAACGAGTTTGCTGGTTATCGTGTTCACGGGTTTATTTTTAAACCAGTTAACCCGTAACACGGTAACCTATAAACAGTTTTTTCTCCGTGTCTTTGTGGTCTAAAGTTGTTTTCATCAAAAAATCAACATGGCGATGAAAAGATAAAATACCGACCCGAAGATATCGTTAAACATGGTCAGAAAAGGGCCGGATGCGGCGGCCGGGTCGAACTTCAGCTTGTAAAGAACGAGAGGTGCAGCGGCTCCGATGAACGATGTGGCGATGATAGCGGAGAGCATGGACACGAAGATGGCAAAAGCCAGTCTTATGACCTCGGGCTCGTTCATGCTTATGATTGCGCCTAATACAGCGGCCACTGTGCCGCATATCGCTCCCAGGAAAAACCCTTCTTTGACCTCGGAGAGAATCAGTTTGAACAAATGTCCAACGTTGATCGTCCCCATCCCCAGGCCTCTTACCACGATGGTGGTGGTCTGTAGCCCCACGTTTCCCCCGGTGGCCATTATCGCCGGCATGAATGCGGCCAGGATGGCCACCTTCTCCAGGGTAGGTTTGAAGGCGTAAATGATCACGAATGCAATGAGCAGTTCTCCGAAAAGGGTTAAAAGAAGCCAGGGGGCCCGCAGTCTTATCCTGGTTATGGTGGGTGTAAAGATGGGATGGAGATATTCCTGGACGCCGGCAAAACGGTATATGTCTTCCGAGGCTTCCTCGGTGATTACGTCTATGACATCGTCGGCGGTGATGCGGCCCAAAAGCCTTCCCTCATCATCTACAACCGGAAGCGAAACTATGTCGTATTTTTTGAATATGTTGGCCACCTCTTCCTGGTCTATAAAAGGCGTTACCGTAACCTCGACCGGCTCCATTATATCTCCCACCCTGGTCATCGGGTTAGCCAGAATCAGTTTCTCTAGCGGCACCACGCCCAGCAGTCTCTCGCCGTTCTCCGTCACATAAATCTCGTGGAAGTCCTCCACATCGTTGGCAATGAGCCTTACCCAGTTAATCGTGTCCTTTACGGTGGAGTCGTTGGTAACCTCGACCAGCTCGGTCTGCATGATTCCGCCGGCCGTGTCGTCCGGGTATTTGAGCAGGGTCTCCACTTCCCGGACATCCTCGGGCGTCAGCTTGGCCAGTACGGTTTTAGCCTTGTCCTCGGGTAATTCGGCGATGAGGTCCGCGGCATCGTCCGAGTCCATTTCTCCGACGATGTCTGCGATTTTCTCGAGGCCTAACTCCTCTAAGATCTCTTGTCTCTGCTCGCTCTCTATCTCCAGAATAACTTGGGAAAGCGTTTCATTATCCAGGGTGTTTAGCAGCTTGGAACGTTTATCCGATTCTATGGAGTGAATTACGTGGGCTATCTCGGAAGGGTGGATAGAAGATAGGACGCTCCTGACCTCTTCGAGGTTTCCTTCTTCGATACTCCTGGATATCTGTTCGGTCAGCTCTTCTGCTTCCATAATGATGATATTTCTTCGATTCGAGGTTTAAACAAGATACTTTATAGGAGAACAGGTAAAAGTAAAGCTTGGGTTGTATTAAGTTTTACGTTTATACCGCTTTAGTCGGGATACGGAATTTTATCTTAATAATAGAAGGCAAGTTGCAAGAATGTTTAGTTTTGAATATATTTAATGGAAATTCTTTCTTTAATCTAATTTTCAGGATGCTCCCACACCCCGACTTTGAAAATCTCTTGAAGGTGAACTCCTCAATATGAATAAAACCAAATTCATCTTTGTCACCGGCGGCGTCATGTCTTCTCTGGGAAAAGGACTCGCCGCCGCATCGATAGGTGCGCTTCTGGAAAGCCGCGGGCTCCGGGTAACCCTACAGAAATTAGACCCTTACATAAACGTCGACCCGGGGACGATGAACCCCTTTCAACACGGAGAGGTTTACGTCACCGACGACGGCGCCGAGACCGATTTAGACCTGGGGCATTATCAGCGTTTTACCCATGCTAATCTGACCAAGAAGAATAACTTCACCACCGGGAAGGTTTATAACTCGGTGATATCCAAAGAGAGGGAAGGGTATTATCTGGGTCAAACCGTACAGGTCATACCCCACATCACCGACGAGATAAAATCGAGGATTCTGGATGTAGCCGACGACAACGACGTGGTTATCGTAGAAATAGGCGGGACGGTCGGAGATATCGAGAGCCTTCCATTTCTTGAGGCGGTGAGACAACTGAGGTCTGACCTGGGAAGGACAAACACCTTGTTTATTCATCTTACCTATGTCCCCTATATCTCCGCAGCCGGCGAGCTGAAGACAAAGCCTACCCAGCACAGCGTGAAGGAGTTACTACAGATAGGAATACAGCCCGACGTCATCCTCTGCCGCACGGACCGGTTTCTTTCAAAAGGGATAAAGGAGAAGATCGCCCTCTTCTGTAACGTCAGGATAGAGGCGGTAATAACCGCAAAGGACGTGGAAACCATCTATGAGGTTCCGCTTATCTTTCACCAGGAAGGCCTTGACGAGATTATAGTCGAGTCTCTCAATATGTGGACGAGAAGGCCGGATATATCGCACTGGCAGGCAATTGCGGATAAGGCTAACAACCTCGGCTCCGACGTGACCATTGGGGTCGTGGGTAAATACGTTAGCTTGAAGGATGCCTACAAGAGTCTTCATGAGGCACTCGCCCACGGCGGCATCGCCAATGATTCCAGGGTGGTGATAAAGTATGTCGATTCTGAGGAAATAGAGTCTAAGGGAGCGGAAGCGCTCCTCGGCGATGTTCACGGGGTTCTAGTTCCCGGTGGCTTCGGGAAGCGCGGCTTTGAGGGAAAGATTCAGGCGGTCAGTTTTGCCCGGAAGCGTAACGTGCCCTTTTTCGGGATATGCCTGGGAATGCAGATGGCCGTCGTCGAATTTGCCAGGAATATCTGCGGTCTTAAAGATGCCCATACGAGTGAATTTGGCCCTGATGTGGCTAATCCGGTTATCGACCTCATGGAAGGGCAGAAGTCTATAAGGGAGAAAGGGGGAACGATGAGGTTAGGGGCTTATCCCTGTGTTCTGAAAAAAGATACATTCGCCTACAGCGCCTACAATGCCGATGAAATCTCCGAGCGGCACAGACACCGGTACGAGGTCAACAACCGTTACCATGAAATGTTTGAGAAAAACGGCCTGGTTCTAAGCGGTATGTCACCTGATGGAAAGCTGGTGGAGATTATTGAGATACGAAATCATCCCTGGTTCGTAGGATGCCAATTCCATCCCGAATTCAAGTCCACCCCCCTAAATCCGCATCCGCTTTTCCGGGATTTCATAAAAGTAGCGATGGAGTATAAGTCGTCCCTTTTGGCGTGAACTAGCTGTCCACTATTACTTCCTTTAAACAGTGTCCATGCTACAAAGTCTTAACCCCGTTGAAAGTTCACCGCTTGATCGGCGCTCAGCTAAATCAGGAATGCCGGCCCCAAGCGTAACCGGTGAACGAATGCATATCTAAGTAGGAGGAAACAGTTATGACCGCCAAGGACTTCGTCAGTCAACTATTCCACCGCTGGGAACAAGAAGATGGGCAGAGCTTTTTCGATGCCCTGGCTGAGGACGTGCACTGGACAGCTATTGGGAACACCCCGATTTCGGGCACTTACACGAGCCGGACAGAATACTTTGAGAAAGTCTATCACCCGCTCTTTGCCTTGTTCACAGGACCGGTCCGGTGCCAGGTGAAGAAGATTATTGCTGAGGGGGACACGGTAGTGGTCCAGTGGCACGGGGAGACCCCAACCCACTCCGGGCGACCATATATCCAGGATTATTGCTGGGTGATACAGGTAGAGGGCGAAACCATCAAGGAGGTCTACGGCTACTTCGATACCGCAGCGGTGCTGGAGTTACTAGGCTCGTCTTGAACGCCACCAGGGAAAATGTTTTTTGTTTGGAGTCTGGGCGTGGTCTCAACTTTTGATATTACCATGATAAGGTGGAGCGAAATCGAATGTTGTAAATAAAATGGTTGCGTCCCTTTAATTAGAAAATGTTTTTATTTATACTCCTAAACAGATGGAAAAGTGATATGCCTGTTCACATAACACCCCATATTGCGGTAACTATAGTAACTTTAGTTCGTCAAATTAATAGTTCTAGCTACAACTATTAACATAGAACAGATGAATCGGTCGATTTTTGATAGTGAAGAAGAGAAAAAGCTTTATAAGAAATTAAAGTCACGTTGGAGTAAGTATGTTGAAGTATATCCTCAGATTCCTGTAAAAAATGTTATTGGATACCGACAAATTAAATCGTTTGACATGCCTAAAAAGGCCATAGAGTATTTATTAAAAGCCGCATTCGATATTGTTGTGTGTGAATTGCATACCGCAGTACCCATATTGGCTGTTGAATTTGATGGAATTGGGCAAGGATTCTCGCAAGATCTTCAGTATATTTCCAAAGTAGTTCCACTGAACGATCCTTATAGAAAATTAAAGATAGAAAGAAAACTAGAAGCTTGCTTTCTCTCTGATATTCCCATTGTAGTAATATCATTTGAGGAGTCTGAGCTTTTGAAACAAAGTAGGGATATGCTAATGGTAATAGATGCAATTATTGGGCGGGCCCTTGAGCATCAATATTACAAAAAAAATTATTCATACCACTCGCAAAAGCTATCTGAAGCTTTTGAAAGGGGTGGGACTGATGCGTCGGATATGTATTTTGTAGAAATGACAATCAGAGCGGAACAAGCAAATCCTATCAAGCGAAAGACAAAAGAAATTGTGGAAAAGTTTCCTTTCTGGCAGGAACAAATAATTTTTCCTACAAAGAAAGGCGATAGAATAGAAGGTCGTTTTTCTCTATTCTCCGAAATTGAAAGAAGAGATGATAAATTAAAGCGCAAAGTTTTAGCGTTTGTAGATATAGCCATGCGTGACGTTAATTTTTATAGTTGCAATGACTGGGAGATTTTCAACAGTATCGGAGAATACTGTTTAGCACGTAAGATAGAGGAGGAAGTAGGTACAGACCTAAAAGCATGGCAACATTTAATTGAAAAAGCGGAATGGGTCTAGAAACACAAGAATGTTTGTTTGGTTTTTTGGTTTGGGGTCTGGTCTCAACTTTTGACATTACCATGATAAAGTAGAAAAAATTGAATTTTGAGACCCGACCCTCTCCATGCTTTTATAATTAAGCAGGAAGAATGATGAAAATTGGATATTTTTCGGATACGGATACAGCGCTAATAGAATTTTCCGATGCACCGGTAGCTGAAACGAAAGAGATTACGGAAAACCTTTATATTGACTTAGATAAAAATGGCAATCTGGTAAGCATGACCATTGAGCATGCAAAAAAGCAGGCTCACATTTCGGAAATATCGTTTTTACAAATGGAAAAGAAATCAATTTAACAATTTTAACTTTTCTTTACCTGTCATTTCGACCGGAGGGAGAAATCTTAGCGGAGTAGTGTTTGGTAATTAGCAATTAGGGCATATTTCCTAGTTATGATTTAAGATTCCTCACATGCGTTCGGAATGACAAGAAAGTGAGAACCCTTGGAACTTAACTGAATTCCTCACCAGTTCCCTCACCGGATTTTATTCCTTCGTTTCATTTAGGAAGGATTCGGGGCAGGGTTCGGAATTGACAGTTACTTCTATCGATTGGTGATAAAAATTCGCAAATTTATTCACCTAACCTCCCTCACCACCTTCTTCGAAATCCAGCCAACTGTTCCGTCCCAGGTCTGAATTTTTATCCAGTTGCCGCGCTCCGCGTCGAGCCTTTCAAATATTTCACCTTCTTTAACTACGGAGAAAACGGGATAATCTATTCCCGGCCCGCCCCTTACGTAAGCGCCTGCTCCGATGACAGTCAAGAGTTTTTTCTGAGAAGGCGGTTGTTCGATTTTCTCCTCAACTTCTTCTGTCTCAGCCGGATTAGTTTCCGGAATTTCCTTCATCTCTTCCTGGCTGATTGTCTCTTCGCCTGTTCTTTCCTTCTCTTCACTAAATTCAACGACAACTTCTTCTGACGGCTCCTTCGGTAGTACGGCCTCTGGCCTCAGTTCTTCCCCGATTTCTTGGGGCTCCTTTTGATTATAGAAGAGCCATAGCCCGAAAAGGAGTGCAACAAAAATCAAAGATGCGAGTCCAATTGTTATTCCTTTATTTCCCCCTGTAATGTTCTTTGGTTGTCCTTCGGGGGGTGTTATCGGTGGTTTGTCAGCAGGGGATATACCCTTTGGCTCACCTTCCTCTGATTTCAGGGGAGTGATTTTCTTCTCGTTTGTTAAGGCTCCGAACTCCGCAAATGTCTTAGATAAGTTGCTCTGGAGTTCCTTTAGCCGGGAATCCAGTTCTATCTGGTTTGAACAGAGCTCCTGTGTATAGAGCCTGTGCGCCAATTCCAGGCTATTTATTTGCTCCTCGCTCGTTTTCTTTAGATTGTCGCTCATTTCTCTTGCATAAGCCAAATAATCTCCGAGAATAACCCTTAAGCGTTCAATTTTTTTATTTAATTTATAATTCGGGTCCTTACCTACTTCAGAAAGTATCTGGGTTGATTCATCGATTTCTTTCTCCAGCTCAAGGAGGGTTATGGTAAAGCTAGACAGACTTTTCTGAAACTCTGCTGACCTGGCTCTAAGGTATTCGGTGTGCTTCTCCAAAATAGATTTTGACTGGGAGATGAGGCTAAGGGTCTTGATAAGACGAATCAGGTCGAGCTCAAAATCATGGGAGAGCCTGCTTAATTCTTTGTTCATTAACTCTTCGATTTCGTCTTTATTTTTCATGTATCGAATCCATGAGGTTTGAGTTTTCTTACATTTTACAGATATCTTTCTCCGTGATGTCCTTTATTCATTGCTCTTTGACAACCCTCTTATTGTTCTGCCCCCCGGCGAAACGAGTTATGGTAATTATAAATGATTTGGCAAAAAGTGAGGGAGTAAAACCTTGCCTTGACGTAATACCGGACTTGTTGTAGCATCACGGAAATCCAGCGATTTCGGCATAATACGTTTTTTTACAGTCCAATTGGAGGTTAACTGTGGGACTAAACCCGGATATTACAGCGGGATGCCGCTATTTCCCTGATTGCCCATGAAAGGAAAGATTACTCTTATCCTCATCGTTACGGGAGTAATAGCGGCTTCTGCCTTTCTTGGCCTTTCCAAAGACTATCGTTCTATTTGGACTATCTGGCGAATCCCGCTAATGGAGCTTAATTTTGCCGACTTGAGAAACTTGACCGGAGGGGCGGAGTCTTTGGCCGCCGATTATGACCCGTTATATAGAAATCCGGGTGACCCATGGGGAAGAAGAATGAATCAGCCAAGGCTGGTTCAATACATAATTTCCAACTTAGAACTCAATCAAAGTCATACCGCCTTCATTGGCATTCTTTTTATCTCCCTTTTCCTCTTGGGAGTTTTCATATCGTTCAAGGCGATCAATATTATGACAGCCTTACTACTGGCCGTGGTTATTTTCTCTCCTGCGGTTATGCTCGGAGTCGAGCGTGGCAACCACGACCTTTTCATATTTTTTCTGGTGTCTTTAGCACTTTCCACCTCCAATTTCGCGATAATATCTATGAGTATTTTGTTGTTTGCTTCTTTCATCAAATTCTATCCGGTCTTCGCCCTGCCTTATTTCCTGAAATATGACCGGAGAAGGTTCTGGCTGATGTTCCTGAGTTTCGTGGGAGCTTTTGTGCTATATTTGGCCATTAACTGGCCGGATTTAGCCCAGATCTTCCGTACCACTCAAAAAGGTTCGGGTGTTTTAGCCTATGGGTCAAGAAGCTACTTTTCTATAGGTTTATTGCCCTCGTTTATTCCCATCGCCACAATTATGGCCGGTTGTTTGATGCTACACGTCTATAAGATAAATTCAAAAGGAGTTTCGCAGGACGATGTTAGTTATATTGATGCCTTCAGGGTCGGGGCAGGAATTTACGTCGGCACATTTTTTTTGGGCAATAATTGGGCTTACCGGCTTATGTTTTTAATCTTTACGATACCGCAGTTGGTATCCTGGAAAGATGACCCGGAAAGGAGATTTATTTCGGTGTTAACTTTAACCGGGATAATCGTTTCTTGCTGGACAATATGGTTCAGGGGTTTAATCCCTCGGCCGGTGCTTTCCGGTATAGACGAGGTCTTTAACTGGCTTATATTTTCGACCTTGTTTTATCTCCTAATAAGCACTATGTCCTCGTGGCTTCGGAATTATATGGTTAATTCCCGGTAATGTCCGGATATCATCTCTAAATGTAAGGAGCTGCGTTATTGGTAATAATCAAGATTTGATTTGTCGGACGAGGCCGGGATAAGTTACATTTTTCCAATAAATTACCACAATCACCTTCAGCGTATGCAAGTCCGCTCGTTACTTCGTGGAATTAACGCTGAGTTTATCGAACGTGCTCATGGTTCGACGGAGTTTATGCTGAGTGCTTCGATTCCTCAGCATAAACTTTGCCGAAGTGCTCACCATGAAGGAGGGGGAAAAACTCAAAGTATTATCCCTTCACCCTGAGCGGAGACGAAGGGTGATTGAAAGACCCATGGTTTGACGGAGTTTATTACTTCGATTGGTATTCAGAGTGAGATTTGGACAATTAAAATCGTCCTGTTAGATGCGACTGGCAAGGCAGTGTCTGTTTGGTTAACTTCTAGTTATTACATATTATTTTAGCCTACCAAGGATAGCATAATCTTTAGGGTGGGTAAGTCTCAACATGCGGTATATTGCCGCTCTTGTCCCTTCCTCGGTGTCTATCTCCGGGTTGTAGAACTCCCATACGATTTGTCCATTATTGGTAATTTCAAAAACACGCCCGCTGTCACTCTCGGTAATAAGGGTGTTCCCATTTGGCAACCGCTGGTTAGCCCCTCTGGTCGGAGAGTGAAATTGACCTGGGGGATTTGCCCTATATTTCCATACAATTTTTTTTGTGAGCGGGTCGAGTTCTATTATGCGAGAATATTCTCTTTTCTGGCCGTTGTCATAAATCAGGATATTTCCGTTTTCTAATAAACTGGGGTGGTGCGGCTTGCTTAGCCTCCTCCGCCCCCAGCTCCAGATGAGGTCTTCATTCTCCAAATCTATTATCCCGATAAGATTCAAATTCCGGACGGCAATCAATATGTCTCCTTTTTTGCACAACCCGTTGATGCTTCTGTTTATTATTTCAATAGTATTGGTATGAAGAATATCGACGAGGTCAGCACCGTAAAAAATATAATCACCTTCTAACTTTCGCCGGACTATTTCCCATAGATTTTTAGGGTTAATTATCCAAAGGTATATTTTAGTTACCACATTAAAGGGAACTCCTTTTTTTAAAACTTTAAAAAGAGAGATCTCTCTTTTAATCTCACCATTCGGAGATAAGACCACGATATAATCATTAAGAATAGGCACGGGCAAGCCGGATATGAAAACCATCTCTTCTTTTCTTCTCAAGGCATAAATATCTTTATTTTGAGCAATAGCTATATCGTGATGAAAAGGCATTTTCACAACCCACTTGATATTGGAATTCCAATCTAATCTTAGGAGCATAGCGTCCTCGACGATGGATAATAAATCGCCGTTATTATCCATCTCTATATGATGCCAGGTGTCATCTTCGTTCATTTTTGCCGACCAGGTGTGTAATATGTCTCCGGACATATCCATAAGGTAGGCTTTTGACAAGTTCGTAGAGTTATATATGTTCACGCCTTTAAAGGATTGCCTTTGGTCGTGAATAGTGACCCCGGATTTTTGTATGGTTTTCTCCGCGGGAACCCAGGTCAGGTATGGCAAAGACTTGATTTCTTCATGAGAAGATGGCACGACATCTTTATCGCTAATTGAACCGACGATTGTCAGTAGAGAGACGAACAAAATAAATGAAGCTGTGCCTATTAATATACTCTTCCCGTTCGGCTTTAACAGATTCCATCCTAAAAATGCTGAGAAAAGCAATATTCCCGCATTTCCCAGTAAGCTTACGGGATGAAATTTATTATAGGGCAAAAAGTAGTGGTTGATTGTCCAGCCAGCTATGAGGAAAAAAATAAGATAGGCCAGAATATATACCCTATATGTCCACTTATCATTTCCATAAACACCTGCCTTATCCGGTGGGAGTATTTCCCAAAAAAGGTCTGTCAAGAGCAAGAAGAAAGTAATTAACAAACAAAACGTGGCAATGGCAAAAAATAAGATAAAAAGGAAAGGGGTATTCATAAACCCTATAACATAAAGCCCTATGATATAACAAATAATTCCTGCTGCGAATAGTGTGCTAATTTTTATCTTAGGCCTCATTCACAATTCCTTACATTATCCGGTTTCATTCGCAAATTCTCCTCTGGCCCGGACTCTAGGCAGTCTTCAAGCAGTTTTTTCTTTTTGCTCCTGGTTTGAAATTCCACTTATTTTAGCATAGGATAAATCGGCGGTTTGCAGTATAACATCCTTTTTGGGATATCATGACGGATGTTTACAGGCTAATAACAGTTCAACCGGCTACTGCAGGAGGTTATGAGATGAAAACTATGAACCGAGAGATGATGGACAAGCTCGTCAGCGACCACTTCATGTACGAGGCGGCCGACGATGTCGAGGGAGTGCTTGGAACCCTTACAGAAGATGCCGAGCACGAGTTGATAGGGGGGCCGGATGGCCCGCTTCGAGGGAAAGCGGCGATTCGTGGCTTTTATGAACGGTTGTTTCCCTGCCTCAAAGACGGCAGCGTCGAGCCGGTAATGCGCCTCTACGGGGACGACTTTCTGGTCGACGAGAGTATCTGGACCGGCTATCTGGTGGATGGACGGCCTTTCAAACTGGATGGCAAGGCCGGTAGGGTGCGCCTCCGGCTCCTCCACGTCTTTAAGCTCAGGGAGGGGTTCATCGAGAAGGAAAATGTCTGGTTTGACTTCGACGACCTCAAGCGTCAACTGGACTGACCCGGCCAGCAAGTCGCTGCGGACGCAGCCGTCGAGCCGGTTAACGATTGCTTATCTGAATAGGGAAGGAATTGTTATGATCGCCAACCTGAAAAAGACTTGACCTGACAACCTTTCTGGTTAGTATTCAGAACTAGCTGATATAAATCGTTGGAGCTCTCGCTTTGACTCAAGGACATAGGCTAAGGGAAATACTAAAGAGGCCGGGCATACTGGTTCTCCCCGGGGTTTACGATTGTATCGGAGCCAGGCTCGCCGAGCGAATTGGGTTTGAGGTGGTGTTCACCAGCGGGTTCGGCGTATCCGGCTCGACGCTGGGTAGACCCGACTACGGCTTTCTTACCGCAACCGAGATGCTATGGAGCGTCGAGCGTATCGCCAGGTCGGTGAGTGTCCCACTGGTGGCGGATATCGACACCGGTTATGGAAACCCCCTTAACGTTATCCGAACGGTGACGGATGTAGTCAGGGCTGGCGCGGCCGGAATAATATTGGAGGACCAGGAGTGGCCCAAGAAGTGCGGCCACTTCGAGGGGAAAGCGGTAATTCCGATGGAGGAGCATGTTGAGAAAATTCATGCGGCGGTGTATGCCCGCGAGGATAGCGGCTTGGTGATTATAGCCAGGACCGATGCACGCGCCCCTCTCGGACTGGATGAGGCGATTCGTAGAGGCCGGGCCTACTTCCATGCCGGTGCGGACATCGTCTTTATCGAGGCCCCACAATCGGTGGATGAGCTTAGGAAGATAGCCTCGTCGTTTCCGGACATCCCTCTTTTTGCCAACATGGTTGAAGGCGGGAAAACCCCTTTACTTAGCGCTGGGGAATTAGAAGGGTTGGGGTTCAAGATAGCCGTATTCCCGCTCTCCGGGTTATTCGCGGCCACGAGGGCAATGGAGGCTTGCTTCCGTCATCTCAGGGAAAAAGGCACTACATCAGGTTTTACCAATAGCTACTCATTCAGAGAGTTTGAAGAACTCGTCGGGGTTACAGGATATCGGGAACTGGAGGAGAGGTTTAGTGCATTTGCCGATGCACCGGTTAAGAAGGAAACGGAATGATCACCCTTTATATGAGGTATCTTGGCTATCCGGAAAACGGCGTTTCCATGGGTTGGCCGTTTAGTTTAAACACGCCCCTCTCGTAGCTTGCGTCCAATTTAAGATTCTCGCCTTCGGGTATTAGTATCTTTTGCTCGATGAGCTTCTTGACTTGCTCGGAGGCAGCGGCTTTTGACAACTCGTTTATATCTTCACCCTTTGGAACTTCGTCTAAGTCCTCAATTTTCTCTAACAGGTTTTTTCGGGCTAGATTTTGGAGTATAGATTCGGTAAGGGCTTCTGGAATGGTAAACCCGGCCTCTGCCTTCACGGACATAAGGAGGAGGAAAGGGATTTTAGCTATCTTCGGGTTACTGCCATCTATGGTTACTTTTGCCCGGCCGGAAGCTTCTCCCTTGTCCGTTTTTAAGCTCAGTTTGGCCAGCTCGACCTCCGGGGAATTTTTGATAAGGTCAGGCAGAATGTCTATTATCTTACCTATGAGTAAATCCCGCTCCGTCTCGTTGGATGTATCCATACCCTGGGTTTCCCTGAGCATCTTTTGAAGCTTTGCCCATGCCGAGGGGTCGATGTTCCGTATGATTATTTCATAATAACCGGGCCCATAGTTTTCCGCCCCGGTATTGAGATTCTCAAAAGAGAATGTGCTCTTGGCAACCAGGTTGTCCCCGGTTAGCTCAGTCCCGCCGTAGAGTTTCAACTGCTCAATCGAGTAGCGCTCTTGGGGCTTCCTGTTTTCTACGTTCACATTCCCGATCGTAAGATTCATATCACCGGTCGGGTTATAGAGGTCGGGTACATGGCTACGGAGTTGGGAATCAAATTCAATCCCTTTTATGGATAATTCAAATTCATCGCTGGTTAATTCGAGACCGGGAGATTTGATATCGGTGGTTATTTGTCTAAAGTTCGGGCTGAACTTAGCCGAGCCGTAAACCCCTTGCCACTTTATAGAGCCGTTTCCCTCCCGGTCTTGATGGGCGAATGGCGGCATGGATATTAGGCTTTCCCCGTGACCTTTGATTTCGACCGTTGTTTTTATCTGGGGCGGCGGCATCTCGGCTAATAAATCGGTTAGTTCATTCCCGGTCCCCGGGATGGTCCTTATGGTGCTGTTGATTATTGCCTGTACCGGTTTCAGCCGGGAATCCCGGCCAATCAGCTCCCTTATAGGTATTGGCCCATGGC
Source organism: Thermodesulfobacteriota bacterium (assembly GCA_035559815.1). NCBI lineage: Bacteria > Pseudomonadati > Thermodesulfobacteriota > Thermodesulfobacteriota bacterium. The sequence goes on along the minus strand of DATMAT010000034.1, from coordinate 10,426 downwards.
TGATGCGGTCGTTTAATATTAAACTTGCTATTTTTTTAGTCCCTACCCGTATTCCCAATTCCGTCTCGGCTTCTGAGCTGAACCAACCTCGGTTATATTTTCTTTTAATTATCTCGACATTCCCGTATTGGGAAAGCCCTTCCTGGATGTTTTTGTACGTCTTCTCCGCCTCTACACCGAACCAGTAGGTCGTACCAACCACTGCCAGGACGATTAATGCAACGAAGATCAGAATAACCCTCATTCGACCTTCCCGTAACTTGAGAATTCCTTGTGTCTTGCTCCAGGGTGGTTCATTTAAAAGACTACGACGAAATTATAGGCCCGCCTAAGGAAACAGGCAATGTGATCCGGCGATTATAAGGTTTCACTGTTTCTCTATGCTTACTACGGTGAGGCTTGTTTCCGTTTCCTTGAGTTTTAGTTTCACCCTGTCTTCTTGCCGGAGAGTGCTGAGCTGTTCCGGGCTCTCGACCTCATAGCTCATTATCATGGCCCTCATAAATCCGGGCATCTCATCCTGGTCGATAACAACTCGGTTTCCGGTAATGAGCTTTAATGTACCGGTGGCATGGTGATATTTGGGCCACTCTTCCCCTGCGGATTTCGGCGCATGCTGCCAGGACTTTGCCATTTCCTGCTTTAGTTTCAACACATCTTCGGCTATGAGTTTCTGCTCATTTTGCAGTTCCCTTATAAGATAGCCGGTTATGGCCAGAGTAAGGACGGCGATTATCAGGGCGATTATGGATAGTGCTTTCATTCAAGAATACCTTTTGTCCTTGGAATTTACTTTTTCTTAAGGCTCCTCAACTTCTTCAAATTCATTATATCGTCTCCCACCTTTTCGAGAGGGGTCTCGATTATCAGGTCTATGTCTTTAAGATGAGGATTATTAACTATAGTTGCAAAGCCATCGATTCCAATCCTGCCCTTGCCTATGTGCTCATGCCGGTCCTTTCTCTCCCCAAGCCCAACCTTCGAGTCGTTGCCGTGGAGCAGTTTAAGCTTGTCCAGGCCAACAATCGAGGAAAACCGTCTTAGTGTGGCTCTGAACGTCTCTTCGGTTCTAATGTCGTAGCCGGATGCAAACAGGTGCGCGGTGTCCAGGCATATCCCTAAATCGGGATTCCCCACCTTTTCCAGTATCTCGGCTAGTTCTTCAAAGGTATCGCCAATTATACTTCCCTGGCCGGCGGAATTTTCCAGAAGTAGTTTAGTTTTATTATAGTGTCCGTCTAAAACCCTTTTTAACCCATCTGTAACCTTCATGATCGCCTTTGATTTACCGGATACCTTCCCGCTCCCGATGTGGGTCACGACGTATTTTGCTTCTATTATGCTTCCTCTTGCCAGCTCTTCCTTGATTATGGAGACCGATGCCCAGCATGTCTCTTTGTTTTCCGAGGCCAGATTTATGAAATAGGGCGTATGTATGTAATAATCAAAAAGTTTGTACCGGGAGCATTCCTCGAAAAAGGCGTCAACCGTCTCCTGGTCGAGCCTGGAAGGGCTTCCACCCTGGGGCGGTCTTGTAAAAACTTGAAAACACTCGCAACCGAGTTCTCGGGCCCGCGATGGCGATTTCTCTATCCCTCCGGCGATGGAAACGTGAGCACCAAATTTCATCTATACAAACCCCGGTCTTTAGTCTCTAATAAAATACATAATTTCTCCAAGGTTTGCCTGGTCCTGGAGATATTTATGGATATGTGTAATAGTCAGTATTTAACCAAACAGACACTGTGTTAGCGAGTCGGATGTAACGGAAAACCCTCAATTGTCCAAATGTTCCTCTGAGTACCGAGCGAAGTAATAAACTCCGTCGAACCACGGGTCTTTCCGTCACCCTTCGTCTCCGCTCAGGGTGAAGGGATAATACTTTGAGTTTTTCCCCCTCCTTCATGGTGAGCGCCTCGGCAAACTCAGCATAAACTCCGTCGAACCGTCAGCACGTTCGATAAACCCGGTGTAACCCCGCGAAGGAATAGACTTGTCGGGGAGTCTCTTCACATTTTTTTCTGCCATCCTGGGCGGCAGCGAAGGGTCTAGATTTTTTGGGGTTTCACTGCTGAGAATGACAGTGGTGACAATTTATCGGGAAGATGCAGCTTCTCTCGGCGCCTCCGACATTAATTCTTGACTATTGCAGTTTATGAGGTTTGGTGGGTTCCGGTAATTTTTAGGATTTAAATGTTCTTAGGAAAGCGGGATAAACCCGGTTACAGAGCGGTGAGGATTAGGGGGTTAATTTATTACAGATAGTTTTGGTACTTGTTTAAATCTATGTAATTCATTACCTCCGGTTTTTTGTTTATCGAAAAAAGCGGCGGAAGCACACCTCGGAATATTATTCCCGGATGTGGTTTTTTAAGCCAGCCCTTTTCTTCTACCATTAGCATCTTTGGCTTACCTCGCCACGATTCAAGACTTTCCATTTAACCACTTTTCCATCCAGGCCTTAGTCTTCTCGGCCAATTCCTTGCTAGAAGTATAGGACACGTATTTGTCGTCTATATATATTCTCCAGTATGTAATCGGGCCTTGTGCCTTCTTTAACTCTTCTTCCTTTCCATATCTAGCCACCGGTGCCGTGAAATCGTAACCCGGGTCGACCGTAAAAGGAGCGATTGTTATTGTCATCTTACTTGAACCTCCTTGTGCAATTTAAACGTCACGATAATTTATTATGCAAATTACATGCCATTAGTTAATTTAATCACCGCTTGAATGTTTTCAAGGACTTGGATACATAAAAGGGATAGAAGAATGCTACAAATTGCGGCAGATTAAGTACCAGGGTTCTATGCATATAAATTTTTGTGCTTCGGGCGGATTGACCGACACGGACTGATCTGGGTTAGGCTTGCTCCCACGAGTGTCTAATTAAGTGGCTGGAAGGGGAATATTTCGAGAAATCAGGAAGTAAATGATTTTGATCAGTTTCGCGGTTTACTTCCTAGTCAGGACCTTCTAATTATATGATCTATGTCCAAATCTTATCCGTTCAAACAGCTTTTCTACCCCCCTTGCTAAGCCTGTGCTGAGGAAGTCGAAGCAGGGGGAATTAAAGAGGTGTTCCTTATTTTCTTTAAACAAGTTTCTGGGACCTATAAACCAGGCGGAATCAAATGACAATTTTCGTCATGTAAGACTATTTTATGCCGACTCGCTCCTACCTCGATCCATCTAAGGATTATGGAGCCGACAAAAATTGGTGGGTTTCCAGTTCGTTAGGTGGGATGGTGGTTTTTCTCTCGACGGTATATACTTTGCCTGTCTATTGAAAAAACTATGCCGGGAGGAAACAAAAATGAGTTGCAAAGGACATAATAAGGTTAGATCAATCCTTTTATTGGCTTTTATCATCTTTTCCGTGCTTTCAGTTTTTCTTGAGGGTAAGGTCAGGGCGGAGCAGGAAGGGAAAAATGTTCCAGGTATTAATATCACTGACTATTCCTTCTATGCGGCTTGGGGAATGGCTACTATGCATAATGTGACAATCGAGAACCCAACCGACGTGGCTTATAAGGGACTCAAAGTAAAGATAGATTATTACCTATCCTATTACCCTACAGAACCATACAGTGCAACGGTGGTTATACCGGTTACCCTGCCTCCCAACAGTAAAAATACTTACTTCCGGAACGGGCTACCCAGCCTGATAGTAAACCCGAACGGAATATACGGTATGCATCTCGTTGCGGGGAAAATAGAGGTGCTTGAGGCAGTGCCCGACTCGGCGATCTGAGCAGGTTTTCCCACTGTTTTAGTATAGGAAAATCAAAAGCCCATACCGAAACCGGCAAACCGCTGTCCATTAGTCTATTCCAAGGAGGTTTACTCCTCTCTTCGGGAATAGGTCCTGGGAAAGGGAGAGGTTTCTGCTATTTCCTTAATGGCTTCTGGGGAATGGCGTTCTCCCGGTTATCCACCGCTTACAGGGGGAATGAAGACTATTTCATCGCCTTCCTTTAATTCGGTGTCCTTCTCTACATATTCTCCGTTTATGGCAAAGAGCACGCGGAAGTTACGGTTTTGTGGAATCTTATCCTTGAATTGGTCCCAAAGTGCACTGACAGTTGTTCCATCCTCAACTTCGATTTCTTCTTCGTCGATACCGAAGGCCTCTCTAAGATATGCGAATAGTCTCAACCTCACTCTCATCCTTTTGTAAATATACACGATGGGTGGCACGATTTTTATAAACCAATTTCTGAAGGTACCTTACTGCATGAGTCATTTTGTGAAACTATATTGAAGCTCCAAACCGTAGGGCATTAATAAAAGTGTAAGCAGTCTCACGTGCTATTGGAGTCCTGTCCTGAATAATATGAGGTAGACCAATTTTATCATTCCGAATCCTGTCCTGAATCCTTCGGCTTCCTCAGGATAAACTCCCGTGAGGGAGCTTATGAGGAATTTTATTCGGTTCCAGAGATTTTTTCCTTCCCGTCATTCACGTGAAGCTTTGTCCTGGCCTAGGCGGGGAGTGGAACTCCACCGATCTGTCATTCCCGCGGAAGCGGGAATCCAGTATTTTAATTATGGATCCCCGATTAATGCGTTCGGGGATGACATACAGAGAGGAACACCCAATCCAGTCGGGGATCAATCCTGTCATGAGCACCTCGGCTTTAGTCGGTGTAGACTCCTTTGAAGGGAGGGATTGTGGATAAAAAGTTAATTTTGTGCTTCTCCATCTGAGTCCTGCAGAGCTCTATCTAGTATTCTTGAAAGGTTATCTGTACCGACCTCCCCATTACTGTCATAAAGGACCTTCCCATGTCCGTCAATTATGGTTACATGAGGAATGTAATTGCGATAGAAACGGCTCTTGAGCTTCTTCCGGTCGTCGGATATTTCAGTATCCAGGTGGATGGCTATGAAATCTACCCTTCCCTCATAGCTCCGGTAAAGCTCGACGGTCCTCCTCGCCTGGCGCTTGGAGTTGTAGCACTCACGATGATTAAGATTATGTGGGCGGGCTTACCGGGATTAACCTTTCCGTCGGCCATGTTGACCCTGGTTATCAAAGGCCCGTCGTTTGAATCACTGGAGTAATCGAGGCTGGGGTTCAGCTTTAGCTCGGTAGCTCCGTAGCTAGATGGGAGTAGGAAAGGATACGTCAGGGTCAAAATGGCAGCGAAAATCAGTGTCTTGTTAATGACAGTCTCCTCACTTTTAGGCTTAAGTCTTTAGATTCAAGTAGTATAAAAAGTTTACAGTGTAATTGAATAGGTTAGGTATTGGCTATTGGATTGAATCGGCCATCTATTTGTGCTATTTTGAAGATGAAATTGGGGTTCATTGACTCATATGTAGATTGACCTTAATGCTCCAGGTTATTACCGAGGCATCCGTGGGCAAAAAGAACACAACCAAAGCAAGGGTAAAAATTCTTAACGGCTTGAAAAGTAAGGATGTTATCGAGCTTCTGGAGGCGCTTGAAGGGGTTAAACTAGGCCTCGACCGCCTTTATTACTATGAAGAAATCGGGTTGATAGTTCCAAGCATAAGAAAAAGCCAGGGTAGGGGAATACCCAGGTTATATTCGGTCGAGGATTTTATTATGCTGAGGTGGTTGGTGTCGCTTCAAAGGCAAGGGGTTTCGGTCCAGCGCTTTAGGGGAGTTATCGAGTTTCTCAAGGAGAAGATGCCCGATGCTCTTAAAAAGCCCCAGAATTGTGTTTTGATCACCGACGGTACCTCCATCAAATTCTTCGACAAAGTCTCATCCCGGGCGCTCGACGTGCTACGGGACACCGGCCAGTATCTCTTTGTTTTCCCGGTGGGCAAGATAGCTGAGCAAAGTGAGAAGGCAATCCAAAAGCTCGAAATCCAAAGAAAGGCCTAGGTCATCTGCGAAGTCAGGCTATTTTAGTTTTATATAAACCGATTTTCCGGCATCCTTGGTGACTATCTCGAAATGTTCGGGTAGGGAACGGAATAAGGGGGTCATAGTTCTGAAGCCGTAGCTCCTGGGGTCGAAGCTCGGGTCCAGTTTTCGGAGAGCTTCACCGATCTTACCCAGATAGGCTAGCTCATCTTCCTGAACTACCATATTGAACGCCTCTTTGAGTAAGCCGATCAATTCCTTGGTGGCAACCCCTGTTTTCTTCAAATCCTTCTCCGATTCCTCTGTTAATACATCCGCTTTATCACCTAGATTTTCTGTATAAACAAACAACTCACACGCTTTCACAAAGGGCTGCGGGGTCTTTTTCTGACCTATCCCCATCACGAAAACCCCCGATTCTCTTATCCTGGTGGCCAGCCTAGTGTAGTCGCTGTCACTGGAGACTATACAGAAGCCGTCGACTACTTTTTCATGAAGAATGTCCATTGCATCGATGATTAAAGAGCTGTCCGTAGAGTTTTTTCCGTAGGTGTATCTGAACTGTTGTATAGGCTGGACTGCGTAGGTGTGGAGGATGCTCTTCCATCCCTTCATGTGAGGGCTGGTCCAGTCTCCATAGATTCTTCTGATGGTGACAATCCCCTTTTTTGCCACCTCGCTCATAATATGCCCTAAGAGGTTGGGCTGGGCATTCTCTCCGTCTATCAGGACGGCTATCCTGAAATTGCTATCGCTGGTCTTGGTATCTTCTTGCATCTTTATCCCTTATCTATCTTTTTTCTACAATAACAATTGTCCCACGAGGAATGAACCCTTGTCAATAAAATCTTTATCCTGTTTTGGTTAAATGGGCAATACCACCGATGCTCAAAATAATCGGAAATCAAAAAATCTATACTTATGAAATAAGGCTTTTAGATGTATAAAAGGCTAATTTCAAATCAGGTTCCCTTTTTTCTTTTACGTTTTATGTAAACGCTGTCCAAATCATATCTGTTCGAATAAGCGATGTAAGTCCTGCTAACAGTAGTTTGTAGGAATGAGATTGCTTCGGTCGTGGAATTTATCCCTTCGGGGGGTTATTATGGCAGGCCTTGAGTACTTCCACTCGCTGCATAGGGTTTGGAATAAGTACATCAGCTCCCCCGCGAAGCAATCTCTTATCTTGGGCAAGTTTGGGACAATACAAGTTCTAGCACCGCTATATGATAAAATATTCGATAAAAGTTATATTTCTTAGTAGTTATTGGGTGATTCCAAATTTGTTCGGCGGAGATCGATCGAAAACGAGTAAATAATGTCAGATTATAGTTTTGATTTCCTTTTCATTGGCGGGGGTATCCTGGGGTCAGCCGGGGCGATGGCGCTGTCTCAGAGGCTGGAGGAGATGGGGCAAGGCGCTAGTATAGCGGTTATCGACCTGGACCTGGAGGGAGAACACTCATCCACGCTAAAAAATGCCGGCGGGGTAAGGGCTACCTGGCGAAACCGGGCGAATATAGAACTCTGCAGGTACTCGATAGATTTCTACGAAACCATTCGAGATGAAGTTCAGTTTCGCGAGCTTGGATACTTCTGGATGCACGACCGGGAATGGTGGGAGGAGATAAACAAGAATTACCCGCTTTACAAAGAATACGGGCTTCCGGTAGAGCTTCATCCCCCCAAGGCAGTTCCGGAGTTTTTACCATTCGTAGATAACCTGGAAGGCATAGCCGGACTTTCCATATCCAGAAAGGCAGGGCTAATCGACCATTATTCCTTGAGAGAGTATTACCGGAAACAGGCAAGAAAGAGGGGTGTTGTGTTTCTTGACCGGTGCTTTGTCAAAAAGATAGTGGTTAATAATAGTGAAGCAAGAGAGGTAATCGCGGACCAATTGAAAAAATCGGGCGATAACGAATCCGAGCAAATCAAAAAGTATTTGATCAACGGAGAGGTAGAAGCTTCCAAGGAAGAGATTTCGTTCAAGTGCGGTACCCTAATAAATACCGCCGGGGCCTGGTCTCCCCGAATCTCGAGGCTTTACGGATTTAATGACGAAGAGATTAAACCGCGCCGTAGACAAATGGTGGTTATAAAGTGCCCGGAAGTGGATTTATCCTCTTATGGAATATTAATAGATACGTCTGACGTTTATTTTCACAAGGATGCGGAGAATATACTTGCCGGCTATTCCAACATGGACGAGCCTTATGGATACAATCTCGAATACGGTTTCGGTGGGTTGGAGGAGGATAGCCTTTTCGTCAGGCATATTTGGCTTCCCCTATACCAGCGGATCAGCAAATTCGAGAGGGTTAAATTCTTGAGAGGGTGGGCCGGACTATATGCGGAAACCCCGGACCGTTCCGGTTATTTGGGGAAAGTTCCTGGGTTCAAAAATATATATGAATGCGGCGCACACACCGGAAGGGGATTGATGATTTCATACGGCGCAGGAACTGCTCTTTCCGACCTGATTCTGGAAGGCAAGTTTAGGGAGGAGCTTAAACATGCAAAGGACCTGTCCAGGGATAGACCTTCCGGGGACTTGTTCGAGGAACTGCACTTGTAGTATAAGCTTCGAGCATCGACCAATTATCTTTCTATCATGACCGATCATCGGTAGATTGTTTAAACCTCTATCTTTATCGTATTCCCCTCTACATGCACTTTGTATGCGTTGACCCCTTTTTGTGCAGGAGGCCCTAGCACTTCCCCCGTCTTCACGTTGAATTCGGCACCATGCCAGGGACAAATGACCCTGTCCCCTTCCAGCTCTCCCTCGCATAGCGGGCCGCCGACGTGGGTGCATTCGTTATCAATTGCATAGAAAGTCCCGTCGCAGTTAAACAAGGCTATCTCTTTTCCTTCTACCTCTATGAGCATGCCCTGGCCCGGCTCGATATCATCTGTTTTAGCCACTTCTACAAGCTTTGCCATGTCATCCTCCTGATTAACTTTTTTGAATACTAGAATTTATATCTTTTTAGGGAGTAAGGCAAGGAGTTAGTATTGAAGTCAAATGGTGTGGGTGTGTGGATGTATGGGCGGGTGGGCGTTTGTCTCTATTCTTCACTTGTATTTCTACTTTGTGGGGATAAAAGCACATACCGTTTCTTGTGTTAATATAAATCTATCTTGGCTAGAAGAAGTGAAAAAAAGCAATCAAGTAAAAAATTAGTCAAGGTAGCAAAACTCGGAGAAATCGGGCCGGGGCAGAGGAAGGTGGTTACGGTCAACGGGGCTGAGGTCGTAATATTCAACCTTGACGGAGAGCTCTACGCTATGAGTAACGTATGCCCGCACAAGGGGTATCCACTTACTTACGGCCCGGTCTTCGGCGATACTATCATGTGCCCGAACCATGGATATATGTTTAATGTGAAGACCGGCCATTGTTTAACCAAATCCTCTTATCCCATAAAAACATACAAAGTTATCACCGATGGTAATTCGATTAAGATTGAGCTTTAGGAAATTATATTCACGAATTGATACCCATCCTTCGGCATTTTTATGCCGTCTATATAAATGCTGTCTTCCTCGTCTATGCCCACCCTTCCCTTAGCAATAAGGTGATGAACGGTATATGGAAATATCTTCCATTCCCCCTCTCTCCTTATTTTTTCCTGCATCTCTCTTGAATCCTTTTCACTGAATTCCTCGAGCGATATGGGTGGTGATTGAACTATCGCCGGCCCGAACCGCTCACCCTCTCTTGCCAGAAATACGGTGCATTTAATCTCCTTTTCACCGGCTCTGAGTGCTTGAATGGACGCATCAACTCCCCTTACCCGGTAAGTTTTTGTCGTGTCTCCGGGATATAGGTTTACTATTTTGTCCCTGTATCTATTCATGAATAAGCTGCCCAATCTTCTCCTATAACCAGATAAAACTACCAGGTCCGGCGTGCAGACATCCTCTAAAAGACTGATGACGGAAGCGTCATAAAAATCTCTAATTTCATCGTCGTCCGGGTTCTTTTCTAGGATTTGAAAATAGGATTTTGAGCTCAGGCTGACGACCGGTATCCCCAACTCTCTGGCTATCTCCGCTCCCTTACAGCCAGGCATATTGGTAAAAACCACATCGATTCTTCCATAGTTTTTGTCTCCCAGCCCTTCTAACCTCTTTTGCTCCCGGTGTAAGGCAACGAAGTTCGTTCCGGACCCGGATAATAGAACGGCCATGCTCATCGGTCTTTCTTTCGGTTCGTGCAGCAATTTAATTTTGCTCATCTCCGTCAATTATGCGTATTCTTCTTCCGCTATCTAATATTACTTAAATATTCCATGATTACCTTATCATATCTGCGGGGACAGAAGCGGGTAGGGGTTTAAAATTTTGAACTCCTACTGTGACCGAGAAAAAGATGCCGTATCGTCCATCCTATCGTAAAAGTTGCTAATGCTTCATTAGAAATTTTTAATTTGCCTTGACCCACTGCTGTCCAAAATAATCAGGTATCAAGAAATCCATCCCCGTAAAACAAGGCTTTTAGACAGATAAAACCTCCTTTTCAAAACCAGGTTACCCCTCTTTTGTCTGTTTACTCTGCATATGCTGTCCAAATCACATACC